>JAGCZP010000011.1 GCA_017959985.1 Clostridia bacterium
TTACGATGGAGAAATCGGATAAGACGGGAGGATCGATTTTCTCCGGCATGGTGAGTTCTTCTTGTCTACCGTCTTTACCGATAGAAGTTTCGTCCGACCAAGGGGAGAGGAGGATGGTTTGTTTGGCTTCCTCGGAGTAGGCGTTTTCTTCATATCTTGTAAAGAACCGGACCCGGAAGGCGATGGTGTGGTCTTTTAGGTTAAAATTCCACACGGGTTCGTCTTTGGTGCCGACATTTTTGACGTATGGTTTTAGAAAATCGTTAATAGGGTTACTCTCGTCCATATAGGTAAGCCAAGACTGGGTGGTGTTTTGTAACGTAGAAGAATCGTCCGAGTGAACGGTTTGCTCTAAAAGAAACGTAAGGTTATAGCTTTCCATGTTATCTCCGTAGTTTGGTTCGTAGGCATCCCAATCGCCTTTGGTAGAGAGCCAGGCACCACCGTCGAATTTGGCATCGATTTGGTATCCTCTTGTAAAGGCAGTGGCTTTGTATTTTTCTTCGAAGGGATCCACTTCGGGATTCTCTGCGGAAAGTTTTTGGTAAGCTTCGGCTAAGGCGATTTGATCGGAAGGCATTTCCAAATAGAGGGAGAGGCTTGCGTGTTGTTCGTTATTATCGTTATCGCAAACAACCATATAAGGAGTGCTTGGTTTCTCTAAGTTTCCGCCTTTGAAAAAGTCCGTTTTTATATCCGCACCTTCGGCGGCAAAAACGGGCTGTGCGCAGATGGCAAGTAAAAGGATAGAACAAAAGATGGCTATTGTTTTTTTCATACGTCTTTACTCCAGTCTGATATATATTTTTGTAAGAATGCGAGGAAAAATCTTACGCTCATTATAACAAGATTTTAGGGAGAAAACAAGAAAAAGCCTTTGGTTGAAAAAGCAAAAGGATTTGGTATAATAAAGGTACTTTATATATTTTAGAGGTTATTATGAAAAGAATCATTGCTATAGGAATCGTGTTGCTACTGTGTTTATGTGGATGTAGTAAAGAAACGACCGAAACAGAATCCTACGTCCCGAAAGAAACGGATGTGCTCGTTTACGGTGTCGGCAACGCGGTACAAAAGGATAAAAATATCGGACAGATTTATTTGTCTGAAGAGATGCTTACGATAAAAACGGTCAATCCTGAAACGGGAAAAGCGTTTACCGAACAAGAAATCCAAGATATTCTCGGCAAAAAGGATACAACCTATTTGGATGAAGGATACGTAATGGGAATTACCACTCCTCGTGGTTTGTCCGATGGAATTAATGAATACACAAAAGAAGAAGCCGAAAGCGTTTTAGAATTCTTCAGTATTGGCAATGTCTATATGGAGACAGAAACGGGTAGCCTTTTAAACAGCGATAAGACGGTGTATTATGTGCAACGTATGATTGCGGTGCTCATTGATGTAAACGACCCCGAACGAAACATTGGAAAAGTCTATTTTCCGTATTTGTTAGTCTCTACGGATTATATCAATCCGAAAACAGGAACATACTTCACCCAAAGCGAAGTGAATTATTTTCAAGAAACTGACGACTGCTGGACCTTGTATGATGGAATTTGTATGTTAATTGAGCCCTATGGCACGGGATCGGCTTGGTCGTATACCGCTAGTGATGCGGAAGCCGTTGCTATGTATGAAGGAAACTTTTCTATCGACCCAACCGATGGAACGCTGATAACCGAGGATGGGAAGGTTCTAGCTGGTGGACAAAGTGCTAGTGAATAGAATATAGGAATGGAGAGCGCCTGTTTTTTATAGGCGCTCTTTTGGCAAAAAGTCCCTTGAAAAAGTGTAATATTTGGCAAAAAGTCCCTTGAAAAAGTGTAATATTTGGCAAAAAGTCCCTTGAAAAAATGTAGTAATCTATTAGAAAGTCCTTTGAAAAAGTGTATTTGTAAAATAATTGTTGACGTAATAATTTGAAAAACGCACAATGAAAATGCTGAAAATGGTACAATGAAAATGCCGAAAATGGTACAACGAAAAAGACGAAAAACACACAATGAAAACGGTGAAAAGCGCATAATGATGCCATTTTGGACAAAAAATGAAGCGGAGCAAAAGCTCCGCTTTTCGTACTTTAAAGTTTTAAAATTTCATATCCGTCGGGAAGTGTTTTTAAAAGAGATTCGCTTGCGACCACACAATCGGCTCCTTCTTTAGCAAAGGAGGAAAGGGCATCAAGCCATTCTTTGAGAGATTCTCGTGTGGTAGATAGCATTTCTTCTCGTAGTTTGGTGCGATCTTCAAAGGAAATGTTATTTAAGTATAAGGTGTCACCAAGCACCCCTTGCTGTAGAGGTGTTTGTAAAGGATCACTAGTAGCGATTTGGGAAATGATGAACTTATCCAGTTCTTCCTCGTCCGATTCTGCAAACGCTTTTAAGAAGGTAGCCGAGTCATTAAATACCTCGATAGACGAGGCAGGAGAAGGATCGCGATAGGAGAAATCGGTTAAACACCCTAGGCGACTACAATCCATTCCAACCCCATAGGCGCCGCCTTGTACACGCACTTGGTTCCATAGATAGGAAAGAGAGAGGATGTTGGAAGCCACCATTAAGGAGCCGTGCATAGCGGGGTCATTATCTTTTAGACGATAGGATTTGGCGGTAAAGGCAATTTGGGAAGGAATCGGAATGGCCATATGAAGAGGTAGTGGACTTTTGTAAGTGGCAAGGGTTGGTTGTTTGGTGCCTTTCGGTAGAGCCTCTAAAAAATCTTTCATGTCGCAAAGAGATTCTGCGGTAACAGATAAAAGGGGATTTTCCATTTGAATAAAGGTTTTAAAAGCGCTATTTATGAAATCTATGTATTTCGGTGTTTCTTTTTCTAAGTTTTTTGCAAGGCATCGGATGAAATGGAAATACGAGTAGCCAAAGAGAGCGTCATGGACAGCTCCTTGGGCGGAAAAATGGGACCGAGCACAATGGGCGGCTAAACTGTGGCCACTGTTAATAGCCGATTGATTCACCAGTTCGTCTAATTGGGTGACCACTTCTTTGACTTTTTCCGGATGATCAAAATCGTATTTGGTTAACAGTTCTAAAACAATTTCTTTTGCCTTCTCTACATTCTGATTAAGGGCGGTAAAATGTACAAGAAAATAGGGAGAGGCAATTTGTAAATTCTCTTTATCAGGACTGGCACAAAGGATGCGAAAACTCAGTGACCCAATATAGGTTTTTATAAGCCGATGAATCTCCGATACGCTGTGACGTTTGGTGGGAAGTTCGGATAACAAATCGCAAAGCAAATTGAGTTTGGACAGGTCTTCTAAGGAATAAGCAGAAAGCGGGAAGAAGAGGGAAACAGACGTAATGCCATTGGTGGGCAGTTCGTGGTAAACCCCTTGCACAGTGCCCATGGTAAAGAGTTTTGTAGGGATGTCTTGTGGCTTAGGACCCACATCGGACAAAGACAGCTTGGGAAGGGTATCCAGTTGCTCTTTGGTGTCTGGTGTTTGCTGCCAAGCATTTAATTCTTCGTTTTGCTGTTTTAGGGCGTTTTGCTCGTCTTTTGTAAGATTCTGCAAACGGTCATAAAGCCGTTTTTGTTCTTCCTTTTCGAGTCTTGTCCCAATAGTCGAAGAGGCTTTAACACGAAGGGTTGACCATAACGATAAATCCCCTAGTAGCTCTTTTAAGAGTGCATCCATTTCTCCCTTTTGGATTTGTTGACGAATGGGCGCAAAAATAGTGTCGGTATCGAGATACAAAAGAGGATCGCCACCATATAGCCAGGATTGATAGGAGGCGGTGGCACGGTAGAGGCCTTGGGGCTCGGGAGTTTGTCGGCTGTCATATTCTAATTTGTTAAGACCAGCTAAGAGATCTTCTTGAGGGATTCCGGTTTGCAAGATTTCTTTGATGGTTTTTATGATAACGCGGCGAATGGCTTCTTCCTTTTCCACACTTGTTTGGCGTAAAACGAGCATGGCATAGGGCTGCTTGATGCCATCGGTGACAAACAGTTGCACATCATTGGCAAGGTTTTCCTGCAAGAGAGCTTTTTTGAGGGGGGATTCGTTGGTGTCACACAAATATCCACATAAAATGGTCAAGGCTGCCAGTTTGGTAGGATTATCAAAGGCTCCTACAATTTTTCCAAAGGCTAGATAATCGGCATTTTCCTGTTCTTCTGGATTATCGTAGAAAATGGATGCTGACCCCACTTTGGGGGTTTGGGTTTCCACGTCAAAATCGATGGGCTTGGCTTGGTAGTTGCAAAGATAGGAATCGATTAAAGCCAGGGTTTTGTCTAGCGGAATATCGCCGTCTAAGAAAATGCGAGCATTAGAGGGATGGTAGTATTTTTTGTAAGTCGATACGAATTCCTCGTAGGTTAAATCGGGAATGAAAACGGGATTTCCGCCGGAGTTATAGTGATAACAAGTATCCGGGAAAAGCAAGCGTTCAATTTCCGTTTCCATTTGATCGTCCACAGAAGAGGCGCAGCCTTTCATTTCGTTAAACACGACCCCAACGTAAGCGGGAGTGTCATTCGATGTGTCAATATGCCATCCTTCTTGCATAAGAATGAGGGAATTGTCTAAAAGGGCGGGAGCAAAAACCGCATCCAGATAGCACTCGGTCAGATTTAAGAAATCTTTTTCGTTGCGGCTGGAGACGGGATAAATGGTTTTATCCGGATAGGTCATGGCGTTTAAAAAGGTGTTCATAGACCCTTTTAATAACTCTACAAATGGTTCTTTAATAGGGAATTTTTTGGAACCACATAAAACGGAGTGCTCCAAAATATGGAACACACCGGTATCGTTTTCGGGCAGAGTTTTGAATCCCACACAAAACAGCTTGTTTTCGGTTTTGTTATCCACCCAGCAAAGGGACGCACCCGATTGTTTGTGAACCATTTCCACAAAATTGCCGTGGAGTTTTTCACAAGGGCGCACGGATGTGATGGTAAACCCGTGAAGGGAATCATTCTTCTGATAGGTCATTGGGACTTTGTACCTCCATATTTTGTAGGCTTTCGTAGGAATCAAGTATCCCTACTAAGTGCTGACGCATGTATAAAACGTCTTTCATATCGACAGTGCCGCTTACATCCACATCGGCGGCTTCTAAGCGAATAAAGAGGGTTTCTCCCACTAGATAGTAGCGAACCACTAACAAATCCTTAATATCTTGGATGTTGTCGTTGTTCACATCCCCTAGTTGAAAAGCTCCCAGGGTGGTGGTTGTGGAAGGAACCGTGGTGGTGGTCGTGGTGGTCGTTTTTGGTGTGTTATAGGCCGGACGATAATATTTGACGGTGCGGCCGTCCCATGAACACATATTCGAAACGGTCGCTTTTCGTACGTAGGTGTTTGTGTAGGTGGGATCCAAAGCGCTCCAGTAATAGTTACCGCTAACGCAACTGGTGGCATCCACCATGATGCCTACATGGGCGGCGGTGCTCCCACTATAAAAGACGGCAATGTCACCGGCTTTGGGAGTGGTGACTTGTTTTCCACCTGCGTTTAGTATGTTATTTAAGAGCCCCGAACAAGCGCCGTGAGTAGGGATGGCAGCTGAGACGCCACACAGAATAGCGCAGTCTCCCACAAAGTCGGCACACCAGTCTTCGGTATAACCTAAATCTACCCCCGATTTCTTTTCCTGAAGCAACGCAATGGCAGGCATGTCCACCGTAGGATCTCCGGTTTTTGTAAAGCCTTTGGTGGTAAAGTTTTGATAGCGCTGCTGGGTTTTTATCAAAGTGATATCTGGTTCGGTAAAGGCGACAACGCTAATAAAGCAAGATAGGATGAGAAAAAATGTAAGAACCAGTATTTCGGCTTTTTTCAATTTCGTTGCCTCCTTTCTTTGTTTCGCACTAAATTTTATTATACCATATTTGCTTCTTTTATTCGATAGTTTTCTTTTAAACGAAATTGATGCGAAATGCATGTGAAATCGATTGACAAATTTCGTTTAAAAACAAACGGAAATAAAAGAAGCTCATGTGCCACAGGGGCCCCAGAGCTTTCTAGTTAAGTAAAATGTTGTTTTTGTTTTCATTAAATAAAAAAAACGACCCGACGTGGTCCGCATCGTTGAGAGGCGTGTCCGGTTCTGGTGCCCCAATTATATATACAAAAGTTATTCCTGTCAATATACCTTTTTTTTGTCTCATAACATAATTTGTGTTATAAAGCAAATTAAAGTTAAAATCAAATGTTAACGCCCTATTGGCAGGTACGTAGAAGATGATCCACCGCCAAAATGACATCAAATATGCGAAGATTCATACGGAAAAGTGAAAATACAGTGAAAATTCACAAGCAAACACAGTGAAAAAAGAGTGAAAATTCACTAAACGACGAAAAAGAGAGTGAATTTTTTGTGGACGAAGAATGGAAAATGTGGTATAGTAAATGCATATATAAGGTAAAAAAGAATGTAAGAAGGCTTCTTGCTAAACTTAGAAAGGAAGGGAGATGCTATGGGTATGTTCCTACTTGGTTTGTTAAAGCTTATCGGGGCTACCATCGAGTGGACTTGTAAGTTTTTCTATTACAGTTTTAAAATCATGTTTTTGGCTACCAAATGCGTCATCATTGATCTCCCCGTTTCGATTCTTTCTGGGTTTCGGAGCAATAAGAATTGAGACGTGTTTTCAAGAAGCAATAGAACAGAAAGGAGGCGATCGGGTGGTACCGTTATTTTCCAAATCGATGCAACAACAAATGACAAAAGAGTTGTTAAAGAATAAGACGTATTTGCAATTGCAAGAAGAGTGCGAACTGGCCGGTGTCTCTTTGGATATGGGTTCGTTTGTTTCGTGGGAAGAGCCGGGAGCGGCTCAAACATTGGAAGCGTTTTCCGATCAATGCGAAATGATGTGTGTGATTTTACAATACGAAGACGAAGACAAGACCAGGTGTATTGAACAAAAAACCATTACGGGATCGATTTTCCGACAATTTACAGAAGGAATTGCGACACTATCTACGTTTTTAGCAAAACCGGAAGCCCCTACCATGGAATGGGACGGTGTGTACGAAGCGGTGGTCAATGGATTCGTTCACGGCGCGTATACACCGGGAAACGGCATAAAAATCGAAATATCCCCGGCTGGGGTGGATGTGTTATCCAACGGAGGATGGCCCGAAGGAGTTACATTAGAAGATTTTGAAAACGGGGTTTGCACTTACCGAAATCCCCAATGGATGCGCCTTTTTATCAAATGCGGGTATGCCAAAGGTATTGGCGCCGGTTTGCGGGTGGCCAAGAAAGCGTATAAGGAACTCGATTGTAAACCGGTTATTACCGTATCGGAACACTCGTTTTTAATCAAGCTGCCGGCACTAGAAAAAGGAAAAGAGAAAAATACCATTCGGATTATTAAAGACGAGATGACCGATCAATACAGAAAGGTGTTAACGTATATTGACGAGTATGGAGCCATTACCGACGAACAGGTGATGGGGCTGCTAGGGGTCAGAAGGACCCGAGCCTATACCATTATTCAAGAGATGCTAAAAAAACAATTCTTAGTACAATGGGGAAAAGGCAAAACCAAACGCTATGGTATTGAAGAATAAGGATAGATGCCGTTTTGGTTTAGGATAAAGACATTTAGGGTTTGAAAAGAAAAGAGATTTCAAAAAGGAGTAAAGCGTATGTTTAATAATGTGGGAAGAAAAATCAAAGGACTGGCAAAAGTCTGTTATTGGATTATCTTTGTATTGTATTGCTTATCCGCCGTGGGATTTTTAGGCGGCGGGATTTACCAAGGCATGCAATTAATGAAAACGGATCAAACCAAAGGGGTATTAACCATTTTGGTGGCGGCGTTTGGTGCCCTTATTTTAGTGGGCCTTGCTTTCTTATTTGCCTGGCTTTCCACCGTGTTATTGTACGGCTTTGGGGAACTGATTGATCAAACCATGCAGATAAATCGAAAACTGGGAAATGACAAACCGAAAATGCCCCCACCACCAAGAGGGATGATGCCACCCCCACCACCGGAATACGCGGGTGCTCCGATGGGTGCTGCGGCGGGGTCTATGGCTACTACGCAGGAAATGCCGGTGGCCACACAAAACTGTGCCAAATGCGGACAAGAGTTTCCGGAAGAGGCATTAATGCAAGTCAAAACCCCGGATGGGATGACCCATTATGTGTGCCATTCCTGTTATGAGGATTTGGTAGGACGCACCTAAAGCCTGATATGATACCTAAAAAGTAGACAACAAAATAAAGGACACCTTGATGTATAATAAAAGCGTCAAGGAGATGAAGAAAAATGGGAAAATACCAATTCAGCTACGAAGAAAAACTTACCATCATCAAGGAGCACGAAGAAAA
>JAGCZP010000012.1 GCA_017959985.1 Clostridia bacterium
GAAATAATTTTCCTTCATCAATCAATCGATTGATAAGATAATCCGATCCGTATTTTCTTAGGCACTCTACCCTTGTTTTCAATCGTCTCACCTCTTTTTTAACAAACATCTGCATTTTGTTAAATTTTGCATAGGTTCTTATAAATACAACAAGTTTTTTTCAGTTTTTACGCTTTCATACTTTCTCCAAACTGGGAGATTTTTTCATCTTTCTCTTTAGATGCCTTATCCTTTGGGTCAATAAAAACAACCGTCTTTTTAAGAGAGGCTTCTAACAATTCTTCAAGCTTTGCAAATGCCTTTTCCGCTCCCGATCCACTTTGACAAGCAAAGGACAAGAATCGCTTTCCCTTTAAACTATCAAAATTGTCTTGAATAAAAGTCCGAAGTGGTGGTGCAAATCGTGAAGCCCACACAGGAAACCCAAAAACAACGGTTTCATATTTTGCTAAATCAATATCGTACGGTTCCAAAGCAGGAGATTCTCCCATAACAGCGCTTTTCCCGCCCCAAAGGAACTTGGAAACCCCTTTGTCTTTATAAGCCTTTTTAGGCAACAACCGTAATGTATCCGCTTCGGCAATCACAGCAATTTTATTGGCAACATATTCTGTATTGCCGTCTAATGAATAATACACAATTAGCGTTTTCACTTTTATGTCCTCCCCTTTATTCGAAAACAATCAATTGACAGACTTCTTCGATTTTCTTACGCAGTGCTTGAAAATCTGCTACCCATTCCCCTTTTTTTCGCGGATCTCGTAGGATAGCTGCCGGATGAAAAGTTCCCATATAAAGGGTGCTATCTTTTTCAAAAAACAGTCCGTGTTCCTTAGTGACTTTGTAGTTAGGATTGATAAGGGAACAAGCCGCTACTCGTCCTAAGCACACCACAATCCTTGGCTTTATAAGAGAAAACTGTTCACAAAGCCAGGGCATGCAAGCGTCCCTCTCTTGGGGTTTGGGATCTCGATTTTGCGGTGGACGACATTTAACAATATTCGTAATATAAATATTGCTTTCTCGAGAAAGCCCGACCGTCTGCAAAACTTCATCCAAAAGCTTTCCCCCACGGCCAATAAACGGTTCGCCTTGTAAATCTTCATTTTCTCCAGGCGCTTCTCCCACAAACACCACCTCGGCGTCTTTAGGACCAACCCCTAACACAACCTGATGACGTGTGGATGCCAAAGCACATTTTTGACACGCTGAGCAACCCGTTTCCCAGGTTTTCCAATCAGCCATACCGTTTTCTCTCCTTCCCTCAAAATCCCTTTTCATTTTACCATATTTTGCCTTGAAAAAATAGACCTTTTCGTTTACAATAGACACTGTCAAAAATAATCATATAGAAAGAAGTTGTTATTATGGCACAAGATATTTTAGTGGAAACCTCTGCCCGTCATGTGCACGTATCCAAGGCCGATTTGTACACCTTATTCGGAGAGGGCTATGTCCTCACCAACAAAAAAGACCTTTCCCAACCTGGTCAATTCGCTTGCGAAGAACGTGTCGACATTGTCGGTCCCAAACGCACCTTAGCCAACGTCTCCATCTTAGGTCCTATTCGTAACGCCACCCAAGTGGAACTTTCCTTAACCGATGCCCGTTCTATTGGAGTAACCGCTCCTATTCGTGAATCCGGAGACATTCAAGGTTCCGGCGCTTGCAAAATCGTCGGACCAAAAGGAGAAGTGGAAATCTCCGAAGGTGTCATTGCTGCCAAACGTCATATTCACATGACCCCTGCCGATGCCGCCACCTACAATGTCCAAGACAAGGAAATCGTCAAGGTGGAAATTAACACCGACGGCCGTGCCCTTACCTTTGATGATGTGGTTGTTCGTGTCAGTGAAAAATTTGCTCTTGCTATGCACATTGATACCGACGAATCCAATGCCGCTGGTTGCGGAAGAGAGACCTACGGCACCCTTATCAAAAAATAAGACAAAACATTTATAAAGACGGGCGAAAAGCATTTTTGCCCGTCTTTTTCGTTTGACTTATTATTTTAGATTTTATATACTTGTCAAAGATGTGGCAAATTAGTCTGGAGGTTCATTCGAAATGGAGTATTTAAACAAACTTGAAAGCTTTGATAAAGAAGTTTTTGATGCTTGTAATTTAGAATTACAACGTCAACAACACAATATCGAATTAATTGCTTCTGAAAATATCGTTTCCGAAGGCGTGTTATTCGCCGCCGGATCCGTGCTTACCAATAAATACGCCGAAGGATATCCAGGACACCGTTATTACGGTGGTTGCCAATACGTCGACATTGTGGAAAATATCGCTAGAGAGCGCGCCAAAAAAGTATTTGGTGCAGAATATGCCAACGTACAACCTCACAGTGGTGCCAACGCCAACTTAGCCGCTTTTTGCGCGATGGTAAAACCTGGCGACACCATTATGGGTATGGATTTGGCCAGTGGTGGTCACTTATCCCACGGTACCAAATTCAACATCTCCGGTAAACACTTTAATGCCGTTGGCTATAGTGTGGATCCTACCACCTCTCGTTTGGATTATGACAATATCTTGGCAATCGCAAAAGAATGCCAACCCAGAATGATTGTATTCGGTGCCAGCGCTTATCCCCGTGCTATCGATTTTAAACGTTGCCGTGAAGTTTGCGACGAAGTCGGTGCGTACATGATGGTGGATATGGCGCATATTGCCGGCTTAGTCGCAGCAGGATGCCATGAATCCCCGGTTCCGTACGCAGACATTGTTACCACCACCACCCACAAAACCATGCGTGGCCCTCGTGGCGGTTTGATTCTTTGCAAAGAAGAATACGGCAAGCAAGTGGATAAAGCGGTCTTCCCAGGAACCCAAGGTGGTCCTTTGATGCACATCATCGCTGCCAAAGCCGTTATGTTAGGCGAAGCCTTAAAACCCGAATACAAAACCTATCAGCAACAAATTGTAAAAAACGCTTCCGTGCTAGCCAATGCGTTAATTGATAACGGTTTCCGTCTCTTAACAGGCGGTACCGACAACCACTTAATGCTAATGGATCTCCGCACTTCCGGTATCACCGGACAAGAACTGGAAAAACGTTTGGATGCGGTTCATATTACGGTCAATAAGAACGCAATTCCGAGAGACCCGCAACCTTCTTCCATCACCAGTGGTATCCGTATCGGTACTCCTGCGGTAACCGCTCGTGGTTTCAAAGAGGACGAGATGCTCATGATTGCCAAATGGATTCGCGGCGTTGTGGATGATTTTGAAGGAAATCAAGAACGCATTTCCAAAGAAGTTCAAGAACTTTGTGCCAAATATCCGATTTACGAACACTAAAACAAAAAATATCCGGTTAAGATCCTTCTTAACCGGACTTTTTTATTTCTCTTCGTTTTTGCTGTTTTTTGCTTGTGCTCGGAGCACCGCAAAATGTGCCAGCGCCATACAAAGCATCGCCAATCATAAGACAAGACTAACCGTCCCGCCCATGGTTTGTTTATACACAAAAGATAAAACCCCGGCGGTAAGACAAATGACTGCCGCTAAGGCATACACAATGGTTACCCATTTGCTTTCTTTTTTTTGTGCCATCCTTATTCCTCCCTTGTGGCTTGTTTAAACGCATAAATGGCTCTCCCACCGCCACCATTAAAGGGGCGGATTTTTATGCCATCAACTCCTTTACCAACGGCAAAGGTTCTTGCTTCATACGTCAATGGAACACACGGACAAATTTTCCAAACAAGTTGTTCGGCCTTTTTCCATGTTTGCAAATCGCCTTTTTCTTCCGCTTTTTTAAAAAAGGCATCAAACTCTTTATCGGTTACTTTTGCTAAGTTTTGATTGCTTTTGGATGTGAACACGCTCAAGGCGTCCGCTACGGTTTCCCCTTCCGGCATTTGCGAACAAATGGCTAAGGTATAGTCCCCGCTGCTAACCGCTTCTTTCACTTCGTCTTTTGGAAGCGTTTCTAGACGGAAATACACTTCCAGTTGTTTTTGCCAAGATTGTAAGATATCTTGTGCTAACAAAACCTCTTCTTCCTCATCGCTGCAAAGAAGGGTGTATGTATCCATTCCCTTGGCTATTTTTTTACACTGTGCTAACGAATAGGTATTTTTCTCTTTGACTTCTCCCACCTGCTCGCGATAGCTTTTTCCATTAAATTCGGTGGCAAGCGGTGTCAGTCCCGCCGCCACTTTTAAGGCATTTTTTTGTAAAGATTCCTCAATGGTTTCTCGATTTAAACATTCCCGCAACACCAGTCGCTGGGACAGTGGCATTTCTTGTGTGTTCATCCATAAAGAACAAAGAGAATCTTCGTAGGCAATCACCTGCATGCCTTTTTTCTCTGCCTTCTTGATTTGACCATTCTTAATAGGCGCTGCCTGTAATCCTTCGTCCTCTAACAGCGCTAATTCGTCCTCAGTGTATTTAATCACATAGCGCACTCTAGACGGTAGCACTTGCTCTTTTTCGTAGTATTGCTCATTTTTTTCTAAAATGACATATTCTCCATGGCTCCAGGTTTTCACAACAAAAGCTCCCGAAGAAATCACATACTCCGGTTCCATGCCATAACGACCAACGGTTTTTTGAAAAAACGCTTCCGAGCAGGGAACAAAGGGAAGCTTTGTTAAAGTTTGCAGAAAATTCTCATCTGGTTTTATAAGAGTCACTTCTAAAGTTTGCTCATCCACCGCTTTAACACCAAGTGTATCCGGTTCGGCTTTCCCCGCTATGATAGCACTGGCTCCTTGAATGTTTTTAAACAGAGCTGTGTGGGAAGAATGGGTAAGAGGATCAACAACCCGTCTCCATGCGAAAACAAAATCCTCTGCCGTCAGGGATGTCTCATCACTCCAGTGCGCGTCCGGTCGAAGAGTAAAGCGATATGTTTTTCCGTCTTCAGAGACCGTATACTCTTTTGCTAGTGCCGGTACCACCTGTTCTTGGTCGTCCAGAATAAATAATCCTTCCATTGTAGCGGACAATATTTCAATGGAAGCCGTATCGGTTGCCACTTGGGGATCTAGTTGTAACGGTTCCGATGATAGTGGAAACCGAAATCCCTGTCCATATTTGGATTGTCTTCCGCAAGAAGAAAAAGAGAGGAGAATACAAAGAACGCTAACAAACGCCAGCATAGAAACGCTTCGTTTTTTCATTGTTTTTCCTCCTTTTCCTCTTTATTCAGTCTTTCGTCATCATAGCACAGCCAACCATAAAACACAAGCCGAAAGGCCCCCTTTCATTTGACAGAATCGCTCTTTTTTGGTATAGTTTGGCCTATCCCGTCTAAACAATAGGCAGAAAGGATTGGGCAGAATGTTTCGAAATGCACGCCATTCCGTTATCGACTACCTGAAACGCGAATGGTTCCCACTGGTATTGATTCTTTTGGCGTCCTTGTGGGTATGCTTTAGTACCTCCATGTATCAAAACGAAATCCCAGAAGAAATCAATCTCCCTAAGGTAAACACCGGACAAATTCATCTGCGCATTTTGGTAGATAACCAAACGGTCGAATCGGATGTCTTTGCCAACACGGTTAGGGAAGCATTAGAACAATCGAATATCACATTAGGCGAACAGGATGAATGCTCTTTGGATTTGGAAATGCCTGTTAGCGACGGTATGTCCATTACCGTCAACCGCATTACCTATTCTAGCCATTCCAAAACGGACGTCATCCCCTATGAAACGGTGTATCGTGCGACCAATTCTTTACCTGCCGGAAAACAAAAACTATCCGAACACGGCGAGAACGGTTTAAAAGAAACCTTTTATAGTGACCGCTATGTCAACGGGGAGTTAGAAGCTTCCACCAAAATTAAAACCATTATCAAAGAAGAAGTCGCTAACGAAGTGTATCTTGTGGGGAAACTAGGTTCCAACGCCTTATCCCCTATGCCTTATCCGATTGATTTGGACGCTAAAGGACAGCCTGTTCACTATGCGAAACTAATTAAAGGAACTTGTTCTGCGTATACCAGCGACAAGAATAACGCCGGAAGGAGAACCTCCACCGGGAAAACCGCAAAAATCGGATATGTGGCAGTAGACCCTAAGGTCATCCCCTATCACACCAAAATGTATATCGTATCCCCCGATGGGAAAATGGTCTATGGCTATGCCCAAGCAGAAGATACCGGTGGCACCATGTCTGCTGGACGCGCCTATGTTGATTTATTTATGGATACCTACGAAGAATGCATCCAATTTGGGCGTCGGCAAATGAATATTTATATTTTAGAATAACAAAAGTCGAGATTGCTTTTTGTCATCTCGACTTGATATGATACCTAAAAAGTAGACAACAAAATAAAGGACACCTTGATGTATAATAAAAGCGTCAAGGAGATGAAGAAAAATGGGAAAATACCAATTCAGCTACGAAGAAAAACTTACCATCATCAAGGAGCACGAAGAAAA
>JAGCZP010000013.1 GCA_017959985.1 Clostridia bacterium
GATGACCGCCGCGTTTCTTTGTAAAAAAGGAGAATATGGGCTATACGAAATCTTTAAAAACCGTGTCATGGTCCCGATTATTGATATTCGGGGGAATGTGATTGCTTTTGGCGGTCGGGTGCTGGATGACAGCAAACCTAAATATGTCAACACGTCGGATACCTTAGCCTTTAAAAAGAGTCGCAATTTGTTTGCTCTCAATTTTGCCAAATCGGTGGCCGCAGACGAGCTGATTCTCTGCGAAGGGTATATGGACGTTATCGCCATGCATCAAGCTGGATTTACTAACGCCGTAGCGGCTCTTGGTACGGCCTTTGGTGAAGAACACGCCAATTTGCTCGCAAGGTATACCCGCAGTGTGGTGTTACTATTTGATTCGGATGAAGCGGGACAAAAAGCCGCTAAACGGGCCATTGATATTTTACGACCCACCGGCGTCAATATCCGGGTGGTGTCGGTGCCCAGCGGAAAAGATCCGGACGAGTTTTTGAAAAATAACAGTGCCAATCAATTTCGTGAGATTTTGGATAAGTCGGCTAGCGATACGGAATATAAGTTATTGGGACTTGCCAAACAATACGATATATCCAAAGCTGAAGGCAAAACCCAGTTTTTAAGCGAAGCGGCGAAACTTTTGTCGCAACTAGAAGATTTGGTAGAAGCTGAGATTTATTCAAATAAATTAGCCGATGATATGGGCGTGCAACGTTCGGTGTTGTGGTCGCAAGTGGAAAATAATCGCCTGCGTCGGCAACGAAAAGAAAAGAAAACCCAGATTCAAGAGATTGTGCGGAAAAACGCCAAAGAAATGATGGCGGTAAACCCCGATGCGCAACTTTATCCACGGGCCGCCAATGCGGAAGAGAAAATCCTAGGATTATTACTGCTTCATAACGATTATGTCAAAAGTGTTACCCAGTGGATAAGTCCCGAACAGTTTGTGACCGCTTTCAATAAGGGACTGTATGAACTGATTGTGGAGCGTTCTAAACAAAACCTCTTATTAGAACTGTCCTTCCTAGCGGAGGATTTTGAAGAAAATGAGATGGCGTATATTACGAAAATGCTTCACAGCGCGCAACTGCTCAGTGGTACTAAAGAAGAATTAAAACAATTTGTGGATGTGCTCATCGAAGAATCCCAAAAACGAGGAGCGGAACATCCCGAAACCATGACCGATGAAGAAATTATGGAATATATGCAACAGCTGAAAAATCAGCAGAAAGGAAAGACCCAATGAGTACAAAGAAGAAAAAGCCGGAAGATATCGCCGAAGAATTAATTGACGACATGATTAAAGAGGAACTAGAAGACAATTTTGTCGAGGAAGAGGAAGAAGACGAACTCGTGGATGAAATCTCCGAAGACGATGTGGAAGCCATTGATAAAGCGGTGGCCGAGCAAGCAGCGGAAGACGAGGTGGAATTACAACCCAGCAAAAAGATTCCTCTCAACGAACTGGTGGAAATTGGTCGTGCCAAAGGTCACTTAACCACCCAAGAAATCATGGATGCCCTAGAGAACGTGGATTTTGATCCCGAACAGATGGAAAAATTCTACGAGACTCTCGAGACCGCTAATGTAGAAATCGTTGATGATATCCAAGAAGACTTGGAAGACGAATTGGATGGTGGGGAAGAAACGGATGAATCGACCAAAGTGGTGGATATGTCCATTACCGACGACCCTGTCAAAGTGTACTTAAAAGAAATTGGCCGTGTCCCGTTGCTTACATCTGACGAGGAAGTGGAACTGGCTAAACGGATTTTAGAAGGCGATGAAAAAGCCAAACAACGTCTTTCCGAAGCCAACCTTCGTTTGGTGGTTAGTATTGCCAAACGGTATGTGGGACGCGGTATGTCTTTCTTAGATTTAATCCAAGAAGGAAACTTAGGTTTAATCAAAGCCGTTGAAAAATTTGATTATACCAAAGGCTTTAAGTTCTCGACTTATGCGACCTGGTGGATTCGTCAAGCGATTACCCGTGCTATTGCTGACCAAGCCCGTACCATTCGGATTCCTGTGCATATGGTAGAAACCATTAATAAGGTGAAAAAAGCGTCTAGTATGTTGCTTCATAAGAATGGTCACGAACCATCGGCTGATGAAATTGCCGAAGAGTTGGGTATGACCGAAGACAAGGTTCGCGAAATTCTTCGTGTGGCCCAAGAGCCTGTATCGTTAGAGACTCCTATTGGCGAGGAAGAAGATAGCCATTTAGGTGACTTTATCCCGGATAACGATGCACCGGCACCAGCGGATGCGGCTTCTCTAGCTCTCTTGAAAGAGACTTTAGTCGAAGTGTTAGACACCTTACAAGAAAGAGAAGCGAAGGTGCTTCGCCTTCGTTTTGGTTTAGAAGATGGCAGACAGAGAACCTTAGAAGAAGTGGGTACCGAATTTGGGGTTACCCGTGAACGGATTCGTCAGATTGAAGCCAAAGCGCTTCGCAAACTCCGTCATCCAAGCCGCAGTAAGAAATTAAAGGATTTCTTAGATTAAGGAAGGGTTTTGTATGCATATTAACTTAGAATCCGATTATGCGATTCGACTGGTGCGTGTGCTAGCGATGGCAGAGGATCGACTGGATAGCAACACCCTTGCTAAACGGTCCAATGTTTCTCTTCGCTTTACCCTGAAGATTATGCAGAAATTGGTAGCCGCAGATGTGGTTGTTTCGTATAAAGGAGCCCATGGGGGTTATCAACTAGCAAAACCAGCCAATGAGACCACTTTGCGTCAAGTGATTGAAGCGGTAGAAGGGGAATACCGGTTTAGCCGTTGCTTGCAAGGAGATTACGATTGCAAGTGCCCCGAGGGAAACTGCTGTGTGGTGCAAAATGTCTTTAACGATATCTCACAAATGGTAACCGAAAAACTGGATTCGATTACGTTTGATCAACTAATTGGATAAAGAAAAAACTCTCGGAAATATCCCGAGAGTTTTCGCTTTTTTGCGTGGGAAAATCCTTGAAGGAAACCTCACGATTTGGTATAATGCAAAGGAACATTTTAAAGGATGGTACTAGGATGACCGAGTTTCAAAAATGGCGTCGTGCTATACAGGAAGGCGCCTTCCAAAATTTAAATAATCGACAACTAGAAGCCGTGTTTTACGTTAATGGCCCACTCCTCATTCTAGCGGGAGCAGGCAGCGGAAAAACAACGGTTTTAATTCAGCGTATCGCTAATATGGTTCGTTTTGGAGATGCCTATTATAGTGACTGGGAACCAGAACACACCGAAGAAGATGTGGAACACTTAAAAAAAGTAGCACAGGGAATGGAAAAACCTAATGCCCATACATGGGAACTATGTGCGGTAGATCCTTGCCCGGCGTGGCGTATTTTAGCCATTACCTTTACAAACAAAGCTGCCGGAGAACTGAAAGAACGGTTATCAAGAACACTAGGCCCTGAAGGAGAAGAGGTTTGTGCGGGGACGTTTCACTCGTTTTGCGCACGCCTTTTGCGTCAAGAGGGAGAAGCTCTTGGATATTCTAACCATTTTACGATTTATGATACGGACGATTCTAAACGTTTATTAAAAGAGTGCTATAAACAGCTGGGCATTGATGAAAAAGTCATCAACATAAAAGAGACCATGGGAGAGATTAGCCGAGCTAAAGATTCTCTCTGTTCTCCCAAAGAATTTGAACTAGAATCTGGTTACGATTATCGTCTCAAAAAAATAGCCTCTTTGTATGCTTTGTATCAACAAAAGCTCAAAGAAGCGGATGCGATGGATTTTGATGATTTGCTTTATAAAACGGTGGAATTGTTCCATAGTTATGGAGAAATTTTGCAAA
>JAGCZP010000014.1 GCA_017959985.1 Clostridia bacterium
CTGCCTCGAATACTTTGATAAACTCGGCGCCAATAATCTTCCGTTTTTTCTCTGGCTCGGAAACGCCTTTTAAGGCTTTTAAGAAGCGATCTTTGGCATTCACGCGGATAAAGTGGAGAGATCGATTGGAAAAGGCGGCTTCCACTTCGTCTCCTTCGTTTTTGCGCATAAGCCCATGATCCACAAAGACACAATGAAGTTGTCCAGGAATAGCTTTGGATAAGAGGGCGGCGACCACCGAACTGTCCACACCGCCGGATAAGGCTAATAAGACGTGCTCGTTTCCGACTCTTTGACGAATGTCGGCTATGAGTTTGGCTTCCAAATCCTTTAAGTTATAATCGCCCGTTGCTCCACAAACCTCGTAGAGAAAGTTGTGGAGAATCTGGGTACCGTTGGGGGTGCTTTCCACTTCAGGATGAAATTGTACCCCATACAGTTTCTTCTCTTTGTTTTCAATGGAAGCGTTTTTGCAATTGTCGGTGTGGGCGATGGAACGAAAACCCTTTGGCAAGGTGGTGATTTGGTCGGTATGGCTCATAAGACCAATTTGAGATTTATCTAGGCCTTTGTAGAGAAGGGAAGAGGTGTCGACGATCATGGGGGTTTTCCCGTATTCAGAAATGGTGCATGGAGAGACGGTTCCTCCCACGCTCCAAGCGAGCAATTGGGTGCCGTAACAAATGCCTAACACGGGAATGCCCAGTTCAAAGAGCTTTTTGTCACAGTGAGGAGAGTTCTCGTCATACACGCTATTGGGACCACCGGTTAAGATAATGCCGATGGGGTTGATTTCCCGGATCTTCGCAATAGAAATATCCCCCGGCTCAATAAGGGAGTACACATGGCACTCTCTTACGCGTCGGGCGATTAATTCTTTGTATTGTCCACCGAAATCTAAAATCAATACTGTTTGATTCATAGACAATCTTCCTTATTTGACTTCAATATATTCTTCGCGACCGGCACCAACCGAGATGTATTTGATTTTGCAGTTGGTGGCGTTTTCAATGTATTGAATGTATTTTTTGGCGTTTTCGGGAAGTTCTTCCCAGGTGCGACACTTAGAAACGTCGCCAAAACCGTCCACATATTCCACCACTGGTTTGGCTCTATCTAGAGCACCGCCACTGGGGAACTCGGTGGTTTTTACACCATCCACATCGTAAGCAACACAAACCGGGATTTTGTCAAGATAGGATAAGACATCCAGCTTGGTTAAAGCAATGCAGTTCGCACCTTGTACTTTGCAACCGTATTTGGAAGCGGGCACATCGAAAGGACCGACACGGCGAGGTCTGCCGGTAGCGGCACCATATTCTCCGCCGGCGGCACGCAAGGCTTCCGCTTCGTCTCCGAACATTTCGCAGGTAAAGGGACCTTCTCCCACGCAGGTGGAATAGGCTTTCATAATGCCGATGGATTGATCAATTTTCTTTCCGGGAATCCCGGCGCCGATGGGCGCATAGGAAGCCAAAGTGGTAGAGGAAGAAGTGTAGGGATAAATACCAAATTCAATATCCCGTAACGCTCCTAATTGGGCTTCGAACATAATGTTCTTGCCTTGCTCACAGGCGGCTTCCAAATAGGCAGAAACGTCGGTGACGTATGGTTTTAACACGTCGCCGTATTGCTTGAGCCATGCCAAAATGTCTTCGGCCTTGACCGGTTCGTGACCATAGCCGGTGACAGTGATGTTTTTCCATTCGACCAAGTCGGTGATACGCTCCTTTAAACGCGCTTCATCGAACAAATCCTCCATGCGGATGTCCTTTTTCATATATTTATCCGCATACACCGGACCGATACCGCGACGGGTGGATCCATATTTCTTGTCGGCTAAGCGATCTTCTTCCATTTCGTCCATTAATTTGTGGTAGGGAAGACAGATGATGGCTTTGTTGCTGATTTTTAAATTGTCGGGAGTGATGCGAATCCCTTTTTCGGTAATCCGGCCCATTTCTCCCACTAAGTGTTCTAAATCAATGACCATACCGTTGCCCATAATGTTGACGGTGTTGTCTCGTAAAATACCGGAGGGCAATAGGTTTAAGATGAACTTTCCTTTGTCGTTAATAACGGTGTGACCGGCGTTGTTACCCCCTTGGTAACGGCAGATAATGTCGTAACTTTCGGAGAGCAGGTCCACCATACGGCCTTTTCCTTCATCGCCCCAGTTGATTCCAACAATTGCAGTTAACATAGATGACACCTCATACATTTACGGAAGCTTCGGCGTTTTTGTCAAAGGCTTCTTTGTTATCGTTTAAAATTTGTTTGACGGTTTGCAAGTAGGTTTCGGTTTGCTCTTTGGCCATACCAAATAAATGGCTGCCCTCAATAA
>JAGCZP010000015.1 GCA_017959985.1 Clostridia bacterium
CCATAGCGCCAAGGAATAAAAATGCTTTCTTCATTGTGATATTGTTGTATTTTGTTATTAATTATACGCATAAAATGCGGTGCAAAGATACACATTTTTTGCGACGTAGAGAAAATATTTTTTGCCGAATGAAATAAATGTCGTATCTTTGCAGTCGATTTCATAAGGAAATCAAACGAAGCGTTGTATCTTCGTCTTGCTAATGGAAACTTGAGAACCTTTCATTTGGCGCAAGAGAGTATGACGGCTTCGCGCGTATTAGCGTGGGCTGTTCTCTATTTCTCCGCCAAAAGGTAATCTCAAGACCTCCATTAGAAGAAGTGGTACACGGCACCACGCTTTTTGTATTATTGCTCGACGGGGTGCGGAAGAGCACAAGAACTGAAGGGCCAACAGTAAACGGCGGAAAGATATGGACGAGAGGATTCAGAAGTACATTGAAAAGAGAAAAGAGGAAATAGCATTGGAACGAGAAAAAGAGAAACAGCAACTACTGGAGAACCTTAAACTTGGCGAACGTGTCTATTCCGATGATTCGGTATGCACCCTGGAGTATCCTCTGTTTGATGATTCTTATGATGCTAAACGCAAAGCATATAAGATCGATACCGCGCAAACTTTAACCGAAGAGGAATATGATGAGATAAGAAGAATCTCAAAAAAAGGATATGGAACATCCAAGGACAAAGAACCCAGCGGATGGCATACTTTTGCAACGGTTATGATGTTTCTGGGTGCTGTTGCTGTTATAATTTCCTTGTTTTCATGCTTATCAGAAAGTTCGTATCGTCGGGATTTTACACCGTTTATCATTACATTAGGTGGTTATCTCGTTGAATTAGGACTTTGGGCAATAGTACAACTTCTTGCAAAGATAGAAGCAAACACACGAAAAGAGTAGTAAAAGGATATCTTTTTATTATTAAAACAAAAGCGGAGAATATTGAATCAGTTCAATATTCTCCGCTTTTTTCATAAAGTAAATGTCGCACTGATGTGAGGTTATAGTACCGCTGCAATGTTCCGGCGTCGGCGTGGTGCGGGGATGTGACGAACTGGAGCTATGATATCCTCGCCGAGGACAGTGCTAATTTTGGCAATGGTGGCCATCGTCATGTTATGTGTGCCTGACAGCCAACGGCTCACCTCGGTTTCGGTCTTGCCCATCATGCGGGCAAAATCTTTTTGAGAAAGACCTTTTGCTTCGAGAATCTCATAGATACGGTTGGCAATGCTCACCGATAACTCCATTTGTTTTTTCATCTCGGGTGACATCGTCTCCCTGATTTCATCCATCAATTTGTTTGTTTTCATATGGCTTTGGTTTTAATCATCAATAACAAACGACAATTCTCCCAGCAATTGTGTGCCGCGGATGGTTATCACCTTTTGTCGTTCACGCTGTTTGAGTACAATGTCTATCTTTTGCAATGTATTGACACAACGGTTCAGCTGTTCGTCTTCTTGGTAAGTAGCAGTGTTTTTCAATCCT
This sequence comes from Clostridia bacterium, assembly GCA_017959985.1. Taxonomy (GTDB): domain Bacteria; phylum Bacillota; class Clostridia; order Oscillospirales; family Acutalibacteraceae; genus RGIG426. The sequence goes on from JAGCZP010000015.1 coordinate 1,493, forward strand.
CCATTGCCAAGTATCAGTATCTTGGCTTGCAGGTTCAGCAAGTAGAGACGTAACGAGGTTGTTTCAAGATGCGACGGTAATGCCATCACACGGTCACGGCGGGTCCCTTCGTAGCGGAAATGGCGGTCGGCAGCACCGTCACGCTTGATGATGTCGAGGCGGTAGACCAGTTGTGCCACATCATTGGGGTAATCGTCCTTATATTTGAGCAAGAACTTCTCAAACTCGGTATATTCCTCACCTTCAAAACGTGGAGAATAAAGGCTTACTTTATCGCCATCTTCCAGTAGTTCAATAAGAAGGTTCTTTTCCATGGGTGTGTTATTTGGGTGCAAAAATAAACATAAAAGTTGATTTCACCAAATGCAGAATCAACTTTTATGTTTATTTTAACATTTTTAATGCTACTCTTCCGGGGCAAACATCGGATCCCAGGCGGGGAGCATGATGGGTTTCTGGTCCATCATGGCGCGGATGTTGGCAGGAATATACTTCTCCTCCAGCACCACACGGAACATATACTCGTTAAACCAGTCGTTGGTCATAATCAGGAACCCTTGGTAGCCGTAGCTGCTGCCCCAGCTGTTCTCCACCATCCATTTCAGCG
>JAGCZP010000016.1 GCA_017959985.1 Clostridia bacterium
GAGCCCATATTATGAATATGCCATTGCTAACACAGCAGCTGGCAAAGCCTTTGCTACCGACTGGTGCGGTACCATTGCTACCGGTTCTGTGGAATTAACCGAACTCAACGAAGCAGCGGTTGCTCCTGGCACAGCGGAAAAAGTCGAAGAAGTGAAGAAACTCTTCTCCGAAGGCAAATTGGATGTTTTTGATACCTCCACATGGACGGTTGACGGCAAACAATTAACCGAATATCAAGCAGATGTTAACGATCAAGGCGACTTTGCTCCTGACACGAACGTTATCAACGAAGGTGCATTCACCGAATCCTATAATCGTTCTGCTCCTTACTTCGATATCATCATTGATGGTATTACCGAGAAATAAGTTAAACACGCTTATTTAGAACCTAAAAGGCGGAGTGTTTCCTCGCTCCGCCTTTTACCCTTTTTATTATTGGAGGTACACACATGGGACAAGTTGCTATCGAGCTGAAAAACATTACCAAATGTTTTGGCCCGGTTGTTGCGAACAAGGGGATTAATCTCACGGTGAAAAAAGGTGAGATTCTTTCACTACTTGGAGAAAATGGTAGTGGCAAAACCACGCTAATGAATATGATTTCCGGTATTTATTTTCCGGACGAAGGGCATATTTTCATTGATGGGAAAGAAGTGACCATTACTTCTCCGAAAGATGCATTTCAATACAACATCGGAATGATTCACCAACACTTTAAGTTGGTGGATGTGTTTACGGCTGCCGAAAACATTGTGTTAGGCCTCCAGGAAAAAGAAAAGTTTAACATGAAAAAAGTCGCTGCTCGTGTGGCGGAGATTAGCGAAAAATACGGATTTGAAATTGATCCGAATAAGAAAATATACGAAATGTCTGTTTCGGAAAAACAGACGGTAGAAATTGTTAAGGTGTTGTACCGTGGTGCCAACATTCTCATTTTGGACGAACCAACAGCGGTTTTGACACCACAAGAAACCCAAAAGCTTTTTGCCATCTTACGACGTATGCGTGATGATGGAAAAGCGGTGATTATCATTACCCATAAATTGCATGAAGTGTTAGCCATCTCCGACCGGGTATCGGTGCTGCGGAAAGGGGAATGTGTCGGAACGGTCGACACAAAAGATTCTTCCGAATCCTCTTTAACCGAAATGATGGTTGGCAAAAAGATTTCTCTAAATATCGAACGGGGCGATGCTCCGAAAGAGCCTATTGACCGTTTGGTGGTTGGCAGTTTGGATTGCTATAATCGTGAAGGTATTAAAGTGCTAAAAGATGTGTGCTTTACGGCACGGGCGGGAGAAATTTTAGGTATTGCCGGAATTGCCGGCAGTGGACAACGGGAGTTGCTAGAGGCGATTGCTGGATTGCAACCGGTTCGTCGCGGAAAGATTTTGTACAATAACCCTGTCAACGGGGCACAAGAAAATCTTCGGGATAAGACTCCTTTACAAATTCGAGAATTAGGTGTTCGTCTTTCCTTTGTTCCGGAAGACCGTTTGGGTATGGGACTGGTAGGAGACATGGACATTGTGGATAATATGATGCTCCGCAGTTACAAGAAGGGAAATTCTCTTTTCTTAGAACATAAGGAGCCAAGAGATTTGGCCGAGCGCATTATTGACGAATTAGAAGTGGTAACACCGGATGCCAACACCCCGGTTCGCCGTTTATCTGGCGGTAACGTGCAAAAGGTGTTAGTCGGTCGTGAGATTGCGGCAGCACCGACGGTGTTGATGGCAGCGTATCCGGTACGTGGACTGGATATTAACTCTTCGTATGTGATTTACAATCTATTAAATCAACAAAAACAAGAAGGGGTTGCGGTTATCTTTGTAGGAGAAGATTTGGATGTGTTGTTAGAACTATCCGATCGGATTTTGGTTATTAGTTCCGGCAAAGTTACCGGCCTTGTGGATGCCCGTTCAACCACAAAAGAAGAGATTGGTTTATTGATGACCAAAGGATCGTCTATGCCAGAAAGGGGTGCAGAACATGACTGAGAGAGTAAAAAAAGAGCCCCTGATGCATATTAGCAAACGTGCGGATTTGGTCTGGTGGAAAGGTTGGATTATTCGTGCGGTTGCCATTGTGGCAGCGTTACTGGTCTGTGCACTGGTGATTGTGTGGCTTACCGGCTATAACCCTATTAAAGTGTACGCGGAAATGATTCGTGGAAACTTTGGGACCAAGCGGAAAATTTGGATTTTGTTGCAACGGCTTGCCATGTTGCTTTGTATTTCCCTAGCGGTGACACCGGCCTTTAAAATGAAGTTTTGGAATTTAGGTGCCCAAGGACAGGTACTTATGGGTGCATTGGCAGCAACGGCTTGTATGTTTTATAGCAAAAGTTCCTTGCCGTCTTGGGCGTTGATTTTGGTAATGTTTTTAGCGGCGGTTATAAGCGGTATGATTTGGGCGTTTATCCCTGCCATTTTCAAAGCCAATTGGAACACGAACGAGACACTGTTTACCCTTATGATGAACTATATCGCTATTCAGTCTGTCAAATACGCGGTGGCAGTATGGGTTCCCAATGGTTCCGGAAAACTTCCAATCTTAAACCCCTCAACCCATGCCGGATGGCTTCCAGATTTGTTTGGGCAAGAATACGTCGTCAATATTCTCATCGTGGCACTTGTTACAATTTTGATGGCAATATATTTAAAATACACCAAGCAAGGCTACGAGATTTCGGTTGTTGGTGGTAGTGAAAACACCGCCCGGTATGTGGGAATTAGTGTTAAACGGGTCATTTTAAGAACCCTCTTGATTTCAGGTGCTCTTTGTGGGTTGGCTGGATTTTTACTGGTGTCCGGCACCAACCACTCGTTGACCGAATCCATTGAAGAAGGAATGGGATTTACGGCCATTATGGTTTCGTGGCTAGCAAAATTTAGTCCCATTACCATGGTGTTTACCTCTTTCTTAATTGTCTTCCTGCAACGGGGGGCTAGTGCCATTGCTACCACCTTCCAATTAAACGAAAGCGTGGCGGATATTTTAACCGGTATTATCCTATTCTTCATCATTGGCTGTGAATTCTTTATTCGGTATAAAGTGAATTTCCGTAAGAAAAGTAAGGAGGGAGACAAATGATTAGTGTAATCGCTCTTTTTATCAAATCGACCATTAGTCAAGGAATCCCTCTGCTGTTTGGATCCACGGGAGAAATTGTTACAGAGAAAAGCGGTAACTTAAATTTGGGAATTCCCGGTATTATGTATGTGGGCGGTATTTCCGGCATTGTGGGAGCGTATCTCTATGAGCATTCCACAAGCGCTCCATCAGCCTTCTTACTGATTCTGATTCCTTTGCTTTCCTGCTTAATCGGCTCGGCGTTGATGGCCCTTATTTATGCCTTTTTAACAGCGACCCTTCGGGCTAACCAAAACGTGACCGGTTTGGCACTAACGACCTTTGGCGTCGGTGTTGGAAACTTCTTTGGTGGGTCTCTTCTTTCGTTTTTTAATGAAAAAGGTTCTATCTCCACCTTGGAAACGGCCAAATGTTTTAAAGCCTATTTGCCGTTTGCGGACAAGTTGGGAGTTTTTGGGGATACCTTTTTATCCTTTGGATTCTTAACCTATTTGGCCATTGTGATTGCTGTGATTGCTTCGTGGTATTTAAACCATACTCGTCCTGGACTGAATCTTCGTGCGGTGGGAGAAAATCCTGCCACGGCTGATGCTGCCGGTATTAACGTTATTCGGCACAAATATGTGTCCACCATTCTCGGTGGTATGATTGCCGGACTGGGTGGCTTGTACTTTGTTATGGATTACACCGGTGGCTCTTGGACCAATGATGGATTTGGTGACCGGGGATGGTTGGCCATTGCCATCGTTATCTTTGCTTTGTGGAAACCAATTTCTGCGATTTGGAGTTCTTTCATTTTTGGGGGACTCTACACCATCGCCATTCAAATGCCAGGGCTATCCAGCTCGTCCAAAGAACTGATTTGGATGTTACCTTATGTGGTCACTATTGCGGTTTTGGTGGCAACAAGTCTTCGTAAAAAACGGGAAAATCAACCCCCGGCGTCTCTTGGATTATCCTACTTCCGAGAAGATCGATAAGCTTTAAGGAGTGGATTTGTTGAAAAAGTATAAAGGTCTTATTCTCTTTGCCGTTATCTTAGTTTTCTTAGAAGCAACGGTTTTCCAATATCGATTTTTCCTCCCTCACCTCTATGCCTGTGAAAAAGGCAGCGTGGGGGTCAATGATATTACCATTTTGGAAAACTATAACGGGAAAACTAGCAACGCTTCGGTAAACGGTAATTCCATACAAATTGTTACAAAAGCGTGCTTGCAGGTACATTTTGCCAACAAGACGCCTTTGTATACCTTGCGGGTATTATCCAATTCCATAGACAAAGGGTATAAGATGAAAATCTATTGGACCGACGAAAGCAGTTCGGTTCGTAGAAGCGAAGGCCCGGAAAAGAATTTTTCCACACTAGCTTTAGGCTATAAAGATTACAACATGTATTCTATTGGCAACTGCAAAGAGTTAGTGGTATATATCGAGAACACATCCAAAATGGGGGACCTTTTCTTACAGGGCTTTTCCTATAACCAACCGGGCTATCATTTTCACCTTATCCGTGTGGTGCTGTTATTCTTATTGGGATGGGCCCTTTTCAAACTATTTAAAACTAGGGCATGGGCGTTAGATTCCAACAAAAAGCATCAACGAGATGTGCATGCAACCGTGATTTGCGCCTTTGTGTGTTTGATGCTTTGCACGTTTGTTCTTTGCCCTGGTGTGGAAACCAACACGGAACATTGTGGCATTACCAAAATTGTTTATGATAAACCGGATGAAAAAGACGCTTATATGATGCAAACCCAAGCGCTATATAATGGGCATCTCTATCTAGATACAGAAGTGTCTCCATCTCTTGCTACACTAGAAAATCCTTACGATACAGGCGAGAGAAGAGGCGTGGCGTATACATGGGATTTTGCTTTCTTTGAAGGGAAATACTATTGCTATTTTGGAATTGTACCGACCATCTTTTTCCTCTTGCCTTTCCGTGTTATTACCGGACAGTATTTTAGCTCTTACTATTTTGCTTTCCTGCTAGGTTTGGGAGCCATTTTGATGTTGGCACGGATTTATCGTCGACTGGTGAACACATTCTTTAAAACCATCAATAATGTGTTATATGGGTTTGGATTATTCACGGTGCTCAGCGGATCCATGATTCTATTTACGGCGGCTCGTTCGTGGTTTTATGAGATCCCGTATAACTCTTGTTTGTTATGTAGTTTTTGTGCCATCAATTTTGCGATTTCCGCCTTTACATCGAAGAATCATTGGAAAGCTCATTTGCTACTAACCTCCATTTTTATTGCGTTAGCCGTTGGGTGTCGCCCTGTGAGCGGCGTGGTGCTCCTCATCTGCTTAGCGCTCATTTTCCGCGCTTTGAAGGGCAGTTCTAAAAAGGAGTGGTTACAATCAGCACTCTTGGTTGCAGCGCCTCTTTGCGTGATGGCTATTTTCCTATGCCTGATTAATTACTGGCGGTTTGGCTCTCCTTTTGATTTTGGCTCTGCTTATCAACTTACCATAACGGATGTTCGAAAAGTCTCGATAAAGAACATTCCGGTGGTGCTGACAGGTATTGTCAAATACCTTTTCCAAACACCGCAAGTGACTGGAAACTTCCCCTTTGTTTTCACAACAAATTACGGTTTTATGGAGAACGCACAATATGTCTACCAAGGAAGACTTTGTGGCTTGTTTGCTTATCCGATTTGTTGGTTGGTTCCAGGGTTTATCACTTTGCGTAAACAAAAGGATAAACCACTATTTGCTTTTGTGGGGATGCTTTTGATAGCCGCATTACTCGCTTTATTGTTTGTGGCAGGTTTTGGCGGCATTGTGCAACGTTATTTGCTTGACTTCCAGTGGATGGTGGTACTGGCATCTGTCTTTATTGGATTCTCTTTTGTGCAAAACCATGACACCAAAGAAAACGCACCGGTATCCCTTATGATGCTCGGTATGATGGCATTATCCAGTTTTATGGCAGTTGCGATTTGCATTATGGGAGAATACAATCGCTTGGCATTAGCCTATCC
>JAGCZP010000017.1 GCA_017959985.1 Clostridia bacterium
AAGCTAACCACGCAAGATTTTCATCCCCGGACAAGACCGATTCTTGCCACCATCCAGCGTCTGTGCGTATCCGTTTGATCAGCGCTTGTACCTTGGATTTTGCTTTTTACATATGTATAATCCTCCACCAAAAATGGGTTAATACTCTAACTTATTTATTTTATCATATAGGGTTTAAAAACGCAACCGCAGGATAGCCTTGCTTTACTTTTTTAAAAAAATACGATATACTTTTATTTCTACGACAAAACTATGAAAGGAAAACCACGATGAAACTCAATCAAGTAAAAGTGGGCGCCGTTCTCTCCTACGTTTCTTTGATATTGGGAACGATCGTATCCTTGATATACACTCCTATCATGTTAAATCGACTGGGAGATAGCGAATACGGGGTTTACAATTTGGTACTCCCTGTGGTTTCCTATTTGAATCTTCTCAGTTTTGGTCTTGGTAGTGCCTATACCCGGTATTACTCTCGCTTTAAAGCAGCTGACGATAAAAAAGGAATGGCCAAATTAAACGGTATGTTTCTCACCACCTATTTGGTTTTAGGAACTCTCGTTCTCTTAATAGGTTTGCTCATTTCTTTTAATGCTCCCTTTGTATTCGGTAACAAATTAACCACCGAGGAATTGGAACTAGCAAAACGTTTAATGATTATTCTCTCTATTAGCGCGGCGCTTTCCTTCCCCATCAGTGTTTTTGAATCCCATGTGATGATTAACGAAGAGTATCTCTTCCAAAAGCTTGTCGCTATGGGTAAGACGGTTTTAAATCCTTTAATTATGATTCCTCTACTTCTCATCGGATTTCGGTCGTTTACCTTAGTTATCTTAACCTTAATCTTCACTATTGTTAGTGGCATTTTAAACATTTTCTATTGTGTCAAAAAACTGCATATGCCCATTAATATGCACCATTTCGATTTTCCGCTTATGAAAGAAATGGTAGGCTTTACTAGCTATGTATTTATTGGCATCATTGTGGACCAATTAAACTGGAGCGTAGACCGTCTGTTACTAGGATGGATTCACGGTACCACGGCGGTTACCATTTATGTACAGGGTGCCCAACTCAATCTCTACTACCTCTCCCTCGCCACCGCCTTTTCCGGTGTTTTAACCCCACGGGTACACCGAATGGTTTCTGAAAATCGTCCCAATAGCGAAATTAGCGAACTATTTACCCGTACCGGTCGCTTGCAATTCTTACTCATGGCCATGGTCTTCTTAGGCTTTGTGGCCGTCGGTCGTCCCTTTGTGGTGCAATGGTCTGGTGGTGCAGCCCAATTCAATGTCTCCTACTACATTGGTTTAATTCTCTTTGCCTCCACACTTGTCCCCGCCATTCAAAATGTGGGAATTGAGATTCAACGAGCAAAAAACATGCACAAATTCCGCTCTCTCGTATACTTAGGCGTTGCCATAGGCAATATCGCCCTGAGTATTCCTTTAACCACTATGTGGAAAGGTCTCGGTGCTTCCATCGGTACCTTTATTTCCGTTTTAATCGGAAACGTGTTCTTAATGAACTGGTACTACTATAAAAGAATTGGTCTGGATATCCCCGACTTTTGGCGACAGGTGTGCAAACTCTTACCAGGGGTCATTTTACCACTAGTGGTAGCCATCTACATTGCCGAATTCAACCCCTTCTTCTCTTATCTCGGGGTGTTGCTTGGTGGATGCCTCTTTATCGCTGTCTACATCCCCAGTATGTGGTTCCTTGGCATGAACCGTTATGAAAAAGACCTGGTACTCGTTCCGCTCCGCCGTCTCTTTAAGAAACGAGCCTAACTTGACAAACTTTTGGTTTTTTGTATAATGGTGTAGTTGCCTAAAGGAGGTTCTCCCATGGAAAAATTACGAATATTCTGGCGACGATTGACCCATGCGAGTTTCAAACGCATGCATACCCAAATCACCGCCGTTCATAAAGAGACCAAGTTACCACGCATTGTCATATTCTTTGATATGCTTTGGTGTTCTGTTCGCTATGGTGTCGGGTATCTCGACTATCACGTTTTCGGATTTGCCAAAAAGCCTAGGGAACAACGTCTCACCTATATGACTATGAAACACAGCGAACAATTGGTCCGTAAACTAAACGACCGTGATTACTATTATGTCTTTGATGACAAGCTCACCTTTGACGAACGGTTTTCCGCTTTTCTCGGTCGTAAATTCTTAAATTTGCACGACGCTTCCGTAGAAGATCTCAAAAACTTTTGCGCTCAACAAACCGCCGTATTTGCCAAAGTACCGGATAAATGTGGTGGTGAAGGCATTCAGCGCATCACCATTTCGGAAGATCTCGATTACGAAGCTTTATACAAAGAATTAGAAGAAAAAGGGCAATTTCTCATCGAAGAGGCCATTACCCAACATCCCGAAATGGATCGCTTATGCCCCACTTCCATTAACACCGTTCGTATTGTGACGGTACTCGACGGCGACGAAGCTAAATTTATTTATGCTTTGGTGCGTATGGGTAGTGGTACTGGTTGTGTGGACAACATTTCCAGCGGTGGCATGTACACTGGTGTGGATGAAAATGGTTTGCTCAGCCGTCCGGCTTTTTGTGACAAAACAGGGCTCTATTATGATGAGCACCCCTTAACCCATACCGTTTTCAACGGCTTCCAAATCCCCTTCTTTGATGAAGCAAAGAAGATGTGCTGCCGCGCCGCACTCGTAGAACCCCATATGCGCTATGTGGGATGGGATGTGGCCATCACCCCTGATGGACCCGTCTTTGTAGAAGGCAATAACATTCCTTGCTACGATATGGTGCAAAACTCCCGCCATCGGGACGAAGGAATTCTTCCTCTCTTCCGCGAAAAACTAGGCGAAGATATCTTTGATTAAGGAAAAAACCTCGCAGAATTTGCGAGGTTTTTTGTTTGCCTAAAATTGGCTTTTTGTGGTATACTAATAAAGATGTAGTGAGAAGGAG
>JAGCZP010000018.1 GCA_017959985.1 Clostridia bacterium
AACAAAAAAAATCTATTGTTTAAAATAACGAAACCATCCTTTTCCTATTCAAGTGCCATCATTTCTATGGTATACTAAAAGAACATTAAATATGGAGGTATATTTATGAAAAGAATTGTAAGCATTTTAATGGCCATCAGCTTCATCATTTGTATGATGTCTGTACTAAGCATCACACCATCTGCAAAAGATGGAAATGGCCCCTGCGAAACTGGTTATTCCTATATTTGGATTGGAGAATACGCAAGTGGCGGTTACAGCAATTATCTATTTTCCATTCATAATTTTTTGGAAGCACCAAAGTCACTAGCAGGCGTCAGCTATAACAAAGCTACAAACACCCTTACGTTAAAAAATGCAAATTATCCTAATTACGTTATCGACATAGAAGGAATGGGGAAAGATTTTACAATTAATCTCATTGGTAAGAATGCCCTTGCAGGTATTTTTGCTTATGCATACGGATACAGCACCTGTTTAAACTTTACCGGTTCTGGATCTTTGTCCGTAAATGAAAATAGTTGCATTCCCTATAGTTGCCCTATCTATATTTCTTCCGATGTATCCGGAAGTGGCATCTCCATTGCTCCATCTGTTACCCTTTCCGTTTCTGTTTCCAATCAAGATTATCCGTCCATTGGAGTTTTTGACACCACTCTTGGAAATAAAACAATAACCGGCGTCGACAAAAATAATGCTTTTGAAATCAACAAAAAACAAGAAAGTATTAAAGTAGTAGATGGTATTGCATTAGACGACTACTTATACCTCTATTCTTGTACACCAAAAGAAGGATCTGGTTTTTCGTCCACCAAAAAATATGGCGCCTATCATCATGATTGGTGGGATTACAGAAATGACTTTACCATTTATCAAATTGTCTATGACAATACATTAAAAGCAGATGTTGCCTTGCCATTGTATGACAAAAATGGTAATCTCATTGATCCTACCAATTTCGACATTACCTCAAACGGTAATTATGTAATTGGTGGAGAGGCAGAATGTAGTTATGTCGGATTAACATACACCGGAACGGATTCACAATTTACTGGAAAAGTCTTTGTTGCAGATTTATCCTATAATAGTTATTCCAATTCCGTTTATTACTATGAACTATATGAAGTTGTCGACTCTGAAAAATTAGGAAAACTTTTCATGAGTTACGGCTATTCTGATACTCTTCCTGAAGGATTCTCTATTAGCAAAGGTTCCACAAGCATTTGCGACTATACCTTTGTAGGAAACTTCGTTCAAAAAGGTACCTATTTAGAAAAAGGCACCGATGGCAAATGGTACTATTTCAAAAAGGGTGTCAAAACAAAAGCCACATTGCTCTTTAAACATACCGATGGCAAATACTATTATGTTAAAAACGGTGTCGTGGATAAATCTGCCACGAAACTTATTAAACATAGCGACGGAAAGTATTACTATGTAAAAAATGGTGTGGTCACCAAATCCACTCTCCTCTTTAAACACACCGATGGTAAATACTACTATGTCAAAAAGGGTGTAGTGACCAAATCCACTATTCTCTTCAAACATACCGATGGCAAATACTATTATGTGAAGAACGGTGTTGTGACCAAGTCTACC
>JAGCZP010000019.1 GCA_017959985.1 Clostridia bacterium
AATAGAATTTCTTATCGGTATGCTTGAAAAGAAGGGTAGACTTGGTCACAACACCATTCTTAACATAATAGTATTTGCCATCGGTATGTTTAAAGAGGAGAGTGGATTTGGTAACCACACCATTTTTGACATAATAGTATTTACCATCGGTATGTTTGAAAAGAAGAGTGGATTTGGTAACGACGCCATTTTTGACATAATAGTATTTGCCATCGGTGTGTTTAAAGAGGAGGGTGGATTTGGTGACCACACCATTTTTAACATAATAGTATTTACCATCGGTGTGTTTGAAGAGGAGGGTGGATTTGGTGACGACGCCATTTTTAACATAATAGTATTTACCATCGGTGTGCTTAAAGAGTAAGGTTGCTTTGGTTTTGACGCCATCTTTGAAATAGTAATATTTGCCGTCATCCAATTTTTTCAAGCAAGTTCCTTTTTGATGGTATTCATCGGTGTAGTTAAAATTATAGAGATTTTTCCCGGAAACATAGACATCATAGAAACCATTTGGAATAGAAGAGATGCCAGTAAGCTCGCCAATTGGTTTAATACCATATCCATAGCCAGGAATAGCAATAATTTCGTTGATGGAATAGAGGTCGCTGGAACCTTTAATGTAAAAACTGCTCCAATCTTGGATATAGAACTCTTTATTTTTGTAGGCAGCTTCTGATCCGTTGTATTTTGAAACGGTTACACTTCTTAGTTCTTCTGGATGATAGGTAGTAACGCGATGTTGCTCATCTTCCACAATATTAAACAAGGTGTCGCTAACAGGTCTGCCGTCTGAATCGGTTAAAGGCGTGACAATATAGCCGTTAAGGGCATCGCATTTTTCTGCAGTATAGATAAAGTAATCGCCTGTGAAAACGTATGCGTGGATTTCTCCTTTGAGATATTTTTTTGGCCCAGCGGGATATGCCACATAAGTTTTTGATGTGGAAAGGTTAGAGCCAGATTTTGGCGTGCAAAGATACATATCATCATCCCATAATTCATAGGCTCTTCTTACTAAAGGACAATCCATGGTTTTTTTGCTTAGATTTGCTTTATTTGCTTTTGGCAAACTTAAGCCATTGCCGCTAGTGGTTTCATTAACAACAATGGAAGGATAGCTAGAATAGGAGGGGTAGACATCCAAAGTAACGGTAGGAGACACGGTTAAGGCAGAAGCGGTGTATTTGGATTCCACAACAAGTGGGGCGGGTGTAAAGAGAGGGATATCTTCTTCGTTGATGACAAGAGATCCTGTGCCTGTGATGGTTAGGGAACTTGTATATCCTTCCCCTTCGACAATGATGGCACCAATATGGTTATCACCAATGACGTTAATGGTGAAGTCAGAACCCATTTCGTACATTTTTAAATACATGTCGGTATAAACTGCATTTTTTAAGGTTAATGTGTTGGTATTTTTGGAATAAGAAATTCCTTCGGGGGCAGCATCGAGGTAAGAGGAATAATCTTCTCTTACGTATAGATAGTAAGTTGAGGAGTCATATGTAAAATACGAGACATAGGGGTAGCCGGATTGGTTAGGACCTTTGTCGGAATCTTCTGCCACGGCAGCGGTGCTGACGATGGACAATAAACCGATAATCAAAGCTAGTCCTAAAACGATACTAAAAACTTTTTTCATGAGGAAACCTCCAAATTATTTTTGTGTTAGCACACGTTACTATTATAAAGAAAAGAGAGGCTAATCGCAATAAAAAAGGGAGAGAAAAAAGCCAAATGATTTGCAAAGAAAGACTGGTGCCGACAAGTTGTCGACACCAGTTTTCTGTAAAGGAGATAATTAGGCGACATTCCCTTTTTTAACCGTGTAGGTTTTTCCATTTATTTTGACTTTTCCGGAAAAACCAGATTGCCATACACCGGCTTTAATATAACGTTTGGCACCATTAAACTTATAAATCAAAGTGGATTTGGTGACCACACCATTTTTCACATAGTACCATTTACCGTCGGTATGTTTGAATAACAAAGTGGATTTGGTGACCACACCACTCTTGACGTAATAGTATTTGCCATCGGTATGTTTGAATAACAAAGTGGATTTGGTGACCACACCACTCTTGACGTAATAGTATTTGCCATCGGTATGTTTGAATAACAAGGTGGATTTGGTAACCACACCGTTTTTCACATAATACCATTTACCATCGGTATGTTTGAATAACAAAGTGGATTTGGTGACCACGCCATTTTTCACGTAGTACCATTTATCATCGGTGTGTTTGACAAGCAAGGTGGATTTGATGGTTTGACCATTGCTGGCATTGACATAATAGTATTTGCCGTCACTTGCTTTTTTAAGATATTTACCGACTTGTTTGTAATCGCCAACATAGCCAGTGCTATAGATATAGGAATTGGAGTAAATGGGGGTAACATCTTTTTCTGACAGGGCGGAGACATACACTAAAACCGTTCCACATGTGCTGGAGTCTGTATAACGATACACGTCAAAGCTATATTCGCCAACTTGTTCAAGGTAGTACTCACTACCGGTATAACTACTATTGGACCCAGTATATTTATAACGGCCAAATTCCCAAGTGTCGTAGGCAACTATGGTAGGAACGCTTACCATGTTATTTGTAATGTCAAATTTGCTAGAATCAGCTGGTTTTCCATTACTTTTTAAGGCTACGGCAATGGTTTTATTGAGTTTTGTGTCTTTTGTCATAACATAGATGGTATCTTCGTAGTCCGCATAGTATGTTTTGCTTGCATCAAATCCGGAACCGCTTTTTGGTGTGCAAGAATACAGACCACAACTGTTATACAGGATGCCAGATTTTTTTGTGGCTATTTTTTTCTTGGATTTTGTTTCAATGTTGTCTTTTTTGGCAGCCGGAAGGGTCATATTTTTTTGGGTTTGAGTATCATAAACTGTAACGGAAGTACCGTCGGGTTCTCCTACGAAAACAGAAAGGGTGACGGTTGGATCGACGACTAACGTAGAGGGAGAATCTTCCGCTTCAAGGCTTAAAGCATCGGAATTAACGGTTTTCGTTTTATTGAGTTCAAGGGAGCCAGTTCCTTTAATTCGTAAGGAGCCACCATATCCAAAACCCCAAATGACGATTTTCTTAAAACTGTTTTTACCAATGAGATTGATGGAAAAATCTGTGCCCATTTCGTTAATTTCCCAAGCAATATTAGGATAGTTTGCATTGTTAAAGGTTAATGTATTTGTGGATTTGTTGTAACTTACATTGGATAAAGGAGTGTTGTTCCCTCCATATCCGTTATAAAGGGTTCCACTAGTAGATTCACCATCATAGTAGTAAACGTAATCATCTCCACTACCACTAGGGCCTTTTGTGGACGCTGCTGAGGCAGATAAACTTACTATGGACATCATGCTGATCATCATAGCAAGCGAAAATAAAACAACTAAGACTCTTTTCATCACAAAGTCCTCCTATAAGAAATAGTGTACATAAAAGTACATACCTATATTCTATCTATGTGTTGAGCAAAAGACAATGTATGGTTTGTAGAGATGTATAGACAAGGTGTAGAATTTCTAAAATTTGTTGTAGAATAGGAATAAGGCGTGGGATTTTTGCTCCCACGCCTTATAAAATAGATAGGTTATTTATACGACATTTCCTTTTTTGATGGTATAAGTTTTTCCACTAATTTTCGCTTTTCCCGAGAAATTAGATTGCCAAACACCGTTTTTTACATACCGTTTTTTGCCACTGAACGTATAGATTAAAGTGGACTTGGTCATCACACCATTTTTGATGTAGTAGTATTTGTTGTCGGTATGCTTGAATAACAAGGTGGACTTGGTAACCACCCCGTTTTTAACATAGTAATATTTTCCATCGGTGTGTTTAAAAAGCAAGGTGGCGTTGGTTTTTATGCCGTTTTTGATGTAATAGAATTTTCCATCTGTGTGTTTAAAGAGGAGAGTGTCTTTTGTAACCACACCATTTTTTACGTAATACCATTTGCCGTCGGTGTGTTTAAAAAGTAAAGTGGCATTGGTCTTGACACCATTTTTGATATAGTAGTATTTGCCGTCGGTATGTTTGAAGAGGAGAGTGTCTTTTGTAACTACACCGTTTTTGACATAGTAGAATTTCCCATCGGTATGTTTAACGAGAAGGGTGGCATTGGTTTTTACACCATTTTTGATGTAGTAATATTTTCCGTCTGTGTGTTTAAACAGGAGGGTGGAATTTGTGACCACACCATCTTTTACATAGTACCATTTCCCATCCGTGTGTTTATAGAGCATGGTTACTTGCGTTTTCACACCATCTTTATAGTAGCAAAGCTTTTCGTTTTCTTCTTTTAAGCCAGTGAAAGGCAGGTCTTTTGTTTGAGTGTAGGCGCCGATATAGGTGTAATGATAATAGAGGGGATCTTGAAGGACGGCGGAAAGATGTTCTATTAACTCATCATTACTGGATTTATAGATATAGACTAAAGCCGTTTCAAAGAGGGAAGAATCGAGAAATTGGAAAACAGAATAGATGGGTTCATTATTGCTGTTATACCCAGAATTATCAAGATAATAGTCGCCGTTAGTGTAAAAGGAATTGTCCCCGTTATAACGATAGACCACCCAAGTGTTATCGTCGTGAGCACATAGAAAGGAAACGGGCTGTTGAGAAGTATCCACCGTGAAATCGCTCGCATAAAACTGTGGGTCGCAAAAAGATTCTGACCGGGATATGGCAATGGTTTCTCCTAATTCTTCATCGTAGGCAAGTGTATAGATTGTCGTCTCGTCATCGAAGTCAACAAAAGCGTAGTAGTCATCTGCTGGGTAATCAGTATTATCCTTAGGGGTACAGGGATATAAATAAAGAGGATTGAGGCGAGTTGCCCGTCTAGTGAGATTCAATCGAAAAGAATCTTTTCGTATATTATCCGTATTTGCAGCAGGAAGGATGAAGGAATTGTTTGCTAGTGATGTGGAATAAAGACTTATGCAATAGATGTCGTTTCTGTTAAGTATAACAGATAAGTCAGTTGTGTCAGAAATAATTAAGGAACTCTCTGAGTAATCTCCGTCGACATATATGGGAGCAGTGCCGGTTTGCTGCGTTTCATTGATAGACAAAGAACCTGTCCCATTAATTGTTAAAGAACCGTTATATCCATCTCCCCATACGGTAATGGCGGATAAGGCATTTTCGCCGATTACTTGAATGGTAAAATCGCGTCCCATTTGCCAGGCTTCTATAAAGCAAGTAGGGTAGAGGGCATTATTCAAAGTAAGGGTATTGGTTTCCTTTGAATACGTGATTCCTTCAAACACAGAAAGTTCATCATCGGAATCTCCGGAATAGATATATAGATAATCGTAATTTTTCCTATCACAAAACACAATTCGATCATCACCAGTTTCGCTGGGACCACATTGATTATCGGCCAAGACAGTTGGGGAGAAAATCATTAGGGTTGTCATAAGAAATGCGAATGCGATAAGTAAACATAAAGTTTTTTTCATAATTATCCCTCCTTAAGGTAATTACGGGGGTATACTTTACGTTTATTGTACGGGTCTTTTATTTATTAGAAAACATACACACAGTAGAAGCGTGTAAATGATTGGTAGAAAAAGGAAAAATGACACCAATTTGACTTGGTGCCACTTTCCTTATTAAAGGGTCAAAATTAGACAACATTTCCTTTTTTGATGGTGTAGGTTTTTCCACTGATTTTTACTTTCCCGGAAAAACCTGATTGCCATACACCAGATTTTACATACCGTTTTTTACCATTGAATAGATAAATTAAGGTAGATTTGGTAACCACACCATTTTTTACATAATAGTATTTGCCATCCGTATGCTTAAATAGCAAGGTGGCATTGGTTTTGACACCATTTTTAATGTAATAGTATTTGCCATCGGTATGTTTGAATAATAAAGTGCTGTTCGTTTTTATACCATTTTTGATGTAATAAAACTTCCCATCAGTATGTTTAAAGAGAAGGGTCGCTTTAGTGACCACACCATTTTTTACGTAATACCATTTGCCGTCGGTGTGTTTAAAAAGTAAAGTGGCATTGGTTTTGACACCGTTTTTGATGTAATAGTATTTGCCGTCGGTATGTTTAAAGAGAAGGGTCGCTTTGGTGACCACACCATTTTTTACATAATACCATTTGTTATCGCTATGTTTAACAAGCAAGGTTGCTTTCATTTTTGTGCCGTTTTTGTAATAGTAGTATTTTCCGTCTGCTTCTTTTTTAAGGCCGGTAAACGTATCCGGGGCACTGGACGAGGGATAAGAACCATAGTAGCTATAAGTGTAGATAGGCTCTTCTTCCGTAGTTCGTTCTAAAAAAGAATCCGTGTTTTTAAATCCGGATAAGTCCTCTACAGGAATTAGGACGCTCCCATAGGTATTAGAGTTTGCAAATTTATAGGTAAAGTAGACCAGTTCATCTTCATCGTTTAGACCAATAACCATGCTAAATTCTTGACCTTTATACATATTTTCTTCGCCTATGTATCTATAGATATCCCATACATTGTTATAATTGTCGACATTGACCAGTATATCGGAATAAACGTCTTCGTTCACATCGAAATCGTCAATATCGGCGGCGCTTTGATCGGAATCTACTAACGGTACTGCGATGTATCTTTCCAAAGTTTCATCGTTAACGAGCCGATAAACCTTGTTTCGATTTTCTAAATCAACGGCATAGGCGTCAGTTTGTGAGTAATCCGTGCCATCTTTTGGCGTACAGTACCATAAGCGTACAAAATCTAAACGTTTAGCCAGACGGGTGAGAGAAGGGTTATAGATTACGGTGGTTAGCTTGTTTTTGTTCGCGTTTGGTAAAACAAAACCATTTTCTCCAACGAGTGTATCCTCAAAATATACGGAGGTTTTTGTTTCGTCTGCGACGGAGATGGAAAGGTTGACGGTTGAAGCAACGTTAAAGACGGATTCGCTATAATCGGCGCTAATGAATATGGGATCGCTTAGAAAACGGTCTTTTCCTTCGTTGATTTTAAGGGTACCTGTTCCGGTAATGATTAAGGACCCACAATAGCCATCGGCCCAAACGCCGATGGAAAGAAAAGAGTTTGTGCCGATTACTTGAATGGTGAAATCTTTTCCCATTTGATTGATTTCTATTTTACACGTGGGGTAATTGGCATTATTTAGTGTTAGCGTATTCGTTTCTTTTGAATAGGTAATGCCATCCATAGTTTTCACATTCGATAGAGGGTCTCCACTATAAATAAGTTTGTGAATAAGGGGTTCTTCTTCACCAACAGGATCGTTGTAGATATAGACATAATCCTCTTCCGATTCGCTGGGTCCATTTCCCTGGGCATCTGCTAAAACAGATGGGGTAAATAGAGAAACGGTGGTGACGAGAAAAATCATAATCACTAGGAACGTTAAAACCTTTTTCATGAAAGTATCCTCCGCAAACAACTAGTTTGTATACTCTTATTATATAAAACTTTGTTTTTAACAAAAGATACTGGCAGTAGAAACATGTAAATAAATGGTAGAAAAAGGAAAAGTGACACCGGTTTATTCGGTGCCACTTTCCTTATTAAAGGGTCAAAATTAGACAACATTTCCTTTTTTGATGGTGTAGGTCTTTCCGCTGATTTTTACTTTTCCAGAGAAACCAGATTGCCATACACCGGCTTTAACATACCGTTTCTTTCCATTAAAGGTGTAGAGTAAAGTGGATTTGGTCATGACACCATTTTTGATGTAGTAATATTTTCCATCGGTGTGTTTGAAGAGAAGAGTGGATTTGGTAACCACACCATTTTTGATGTAATAATATTTGCCATCGGTGTGCTTGAATAACAAAGTGGATTTGGTCATGACACCATTTTTGATGTAGTAATATTTGCCGTCGGTGTGTTTGAATAATAAGGTAGATTTGGTAACCACACCATTTTTAACGTAATACCATTTTCCATCGGTGTGTTTAAATAGCAAAGTAGCATTGGTTTTTACACCGTTTTTGATGTAATAGAATTTGCCATCCGTGTGTTTAAAGAGAAGCGTGTCTTTGGTAACCACACCATTTTTGATGTAATACCATTTTCCATCGGTATGTTTGAATAATAAAGTAGATTTGGTAACCACGCCGTTTTTTACATAGTAATATTTTCCATCGGTGTGTTTAAACAAAAGGGTTGCTTTTGTTTTGATGCCGTTATTGTAATAGTACCATTTATCACCAATTTTCTTCAGATGAGGAGTTAGCGATTCGGTGATATTCTGTGTGTAGAGGCCGTAGTAGTCGTAATCATAAAGTATCACATCATCGAAAGCAGGCTCTAAGAATTCCGGCTCACTATTTGTCCATAGAGGTTCAACAGGCATTAGTACATAACCAGCTGTGGAACTTTCTACGATTTCAAAGACTTGATAGACAGGAGGATCATCTGTTCCGTTTGAATAGCTTGGGAAATATGTATATTCTTTGTTGGCATATTGCGGATCGTTTCCAACATAGTGGTAAACATCCATCGGCAAATACCATAAGACAGCGAGATAGTTTGCCCCTTTGCTATTATCGTTGTCAATATCAAAGAGATCAGAAGAGATGGAACGACCTTGATCGTCTGTTAGAACTTGTGCAAGGATTTCGTCAAGCGCTTCGTCATAGTTGAGAACATATATGTCATACGTAGTGGAGCTTGTAGGATTCGCGCCATAAGTGAGGTCTGGAGAATATCCAGAGCCTGATTTTGGTGTGCAGGGATAAAAATAGGGTGCGATTAAATCTCCTGCTTCTCTTTGAATTAGACAGCTCTTTGAATTCTTTAAGAGATCCCCACTATCTAAATTGGGAGCAATAATGACATCTTTGCTATAAAGAGTGTCCCGAATTTGAATGGTTAATCCGTCGTCCTCTGTTGGAATAATTGTTAGGCCAACAGAATCTTCAATGGTCAAGGATGAGGCAGATTTTTCTGCTTCAAAAAAGAGAGGCGCTTTGGTTTTTAAACTAGAGTTTTTGTTTTGATTTAAAACGAGGGTTCCTGTACCGGAAAGAGTTAAGGAACCACCATAGCCAAAGCCCCAAACAGTAATCGATTGTAAAGCGCTGTTCCCAACCAAATTAATGGTGAAATCATCTCCCATTTCATTGATGGATAACGAATGAGTTGGATAGTCAGCATCGGTGAGAGTTAAGGTATTGGTTGCTTTATTGTATGTCATTCCGGAAACAGGAGTGGTCGCTGAATCTGGATCTCCTGTGTAAAGACAAGAGCTTCCTGAGTTGTTATAAAACCAAATAAAATCTTGTCCGGATTCGCTTGGACCGTTTGCGACTCTTTTGGCAAGAACGGTTGGGCTAGCAATCGAGACCATGCAAACGATAAAGGCAACGGTGAAGAGGATGGATAATACTCTTTTCATAGGGATACCTCCTTAAAGATGGGTTTTTGTGGTTTTGTAGTATATTTTTATTTTATATAAAATATTAATCATAAGAAAGATACCAGTAGTAGAGCGTTCTCCATAATTGGTAGATTTTCGTCTTTTTCGGTTTGAAATATTAAAAAACCTTTTTTGACGCAAAAAAAAGAGCTCCACAAATGTGGAGCTCAAAGAATTAGCCTTTAGATTTCATTTCCAGGGAATTTCGGAATCTTATCAAATCCTGGTTTTAAATCTTCATCGGTTGGGATGTAGTCGGTCATGTTACCGTCATGGAAGTTTTCATAAGCAACCATGTCGAAGTAACCGGTACCGGTTAAGCCAAAGAGAATGGTTTTCTCTTCGCCGGTCTCTTTGCACTTCAAGGCTTCGTCGATAGCTGCACGGATAGCGTGAGAACTTTCTGGAGCCGGAAGGATACCTTCGGTTCTTGCAAATTGTTCGGCGGCTTCAAAGACGGAAGTTTGTTCGACGGCAACAGCTTCCATATAGCCATCATGGTACAGTTGCGAGAGAATGGTGCTCATACCATGGAAACGCAAACCGCCAGCATGATTAGCAGAAGGAATAAAGTCACTACCAAGGGTATACATTTTTGCGAGAGGACAAATCATACCGGTATCGCAGAAGTCATAGGCAAACTTACCACGAGTAAAGCTTGGGCAAGAAGCCGGTTCGACTGCGACAATACGATAATCTTTTTCGCCTCTGAGTTTTTCACCCATAAACGGAGCGATAAGGCCACCCAGGTTGGATCCACCACCAGCGCAACCAATAATGATGTCAGGGGTGATGTTGTATTTGTCGAGGGCTTTTTTTGCTTCCAAACCGATAACCGATTGATGGAGAAGGACTTGGTTTAATACACTTCCCAATACATAGCGGTAACCATCGTTTTTGGTAGCCACTTCAACAGCTTCGGAAATGGCGCAGCCAAGGCTTCCGGTGGTACCGGGATGTTCGGCTAAAATTTTGCGGCCAATCTCGGTTGTGTCAGAGGGGGAGGGCGTCACGTTGGCTCCATAGGTGCGCATCACTTCACGACGGAATGGTTTTTGTTCATAAGAAACTTTAACCATATAGACTTTACAGTCAAGTCCAAAGTAGGCGCAAGCCATGGAGAGGGCGGTACCCCATTGACCAGCTCCGGTTTCGGTTGTAACACCTTTAAGGCCTTGTTTCTTTGCGTAATAAGCTTGGGCCAATGCCGAGTTTAACTTATGGCTTCCGCTGGTGTTGTTTCCTTCAAATTTGTAGTAGATTTTGGCAGGGGTGCCAAGAGCTTTTTCTAAATTGTAAGCTCTCATAACAGGAGAGGGACGATAGGTTTTGTAATATTCTTGAATTTCTTCCGGGATATCTACAAAGGCTGTATTATCATCTAATTCTTGTGCTACAAGTTCTTCACAAAAGATAGGAGTGAGCTCTTCGGCTTTCAATGGTTGCAAGGTCCCTGGATTGAGAAGGGGAGCTGGCTTAACTTTCATGTCGGCACGCATGTTGTACCATTGCTTCGGAATCTCCTCTTCCGCAAGATAAATCTTGTGTGGGATTTTCATGTCTTCCATTTTAATCTTCCTTTCTGTGATTAATTTTTGTTTGGTATGACCCTACTATACACCTTGCAAAACCGGTTGTAAAATGATAAAATGCAAATATACCATAAGAAAAACTTATCACAAAGAAGGAATGGGTATGAATTTAAATCAACTAGAATATTTTGTGTGCGCTGCCGAAACCTTGAACTTTACAAAAGCGGCAGAGAAGTGTTTTATTTCGCAAACGGCAATGACGCAACAAATAAAAGCTCTGGAGAATACAGTAGGGGTAGCATTGTTTGATAGAGATAATCATCATGTATCTCTTACAACGGCTGGAAAGGTGTATCTTAATGAAGCACGTGTTATCTTAAATAGAAGCAATCATGCTTTGCGAATCGCTCGGTTGGCTTCCGATGGATTAACGGGAGACATTCGCATCGGATACGTGCGTGGCTATGGACATAATGACTTGCGGGATTTTTTAAAAAATTTCCACAATGGATATCCGGGAGTTAATTTGCATTTAATCCGAGACAACACGGAAGCATTAATGGAAGAAATTCATAACGAAAACTGCGATCTTGCTTTTTCGGTTATGCCTTCTTTACAAGAGAATATGAAAGAGGATAGAAACTATTTATTCTTACAAAGTTATCCTTTAATGGTCGTGGTGTACGATAACCACCCTTTAGCCAATCGAGAGGCATTAATCTATAAGGAATTAGAGGGAGAAACCTTTATTTGGATGGATTCTTCTCATTATGAAGAAAAACTGGAACAAGAATTGGCCTCTTCACAAGGGAAAGGTTCGTATTATGCAAAGAAATTGGATGTGGAAAGTGATCCCGAAACTTTGCTTCTTCGTATCTCGGTAGGACTTGGTATTAGTATTTTACCGGAATTTGTTTTGCAAACTTATCGGCAAACATCTAATGTTCGTGCCATTCCTCTCTTGAAAGAAGATGGTACGGTGGAGACAGTGGATTTCCATGCGGTGTGGGCTAAGGAAAATAACAATCCTGTTTTAGGTAATCTTATTGAAATGTTAAAAGAAATGTCCTAAAAAAAGATTCACCTTGCTTTGTGCAGGGTGAATCTTTTTTGTAAAAGGAATACTACCGGCACTGCCGGTAGTTCCAAAAAGCTTTAGCTATGCA
>JAGCZP010000020.1 GCA_017959985.1 Clostridia bacterium
AATGGTTTTGGAAGCAATGCTTCCTTGAGGGAGCTTTGCAATTTCTTCTTTTATTTTCAATATTTCATACAATTCTTTTTCTCTATTCATACGCGCCCTCCTCTCTTCACTATACCCATTATACCCCTTTTTGTTTCATTGTCAAGGGTATAGCGCAATCGCAAAAAGATAGGCCCGCTCATGTCGGGCCTATCTTTCTACATGTTATAGCTAGATATTTACGATTTTTTTCTTTAAAAGCGCAAGAACACCGAGTCCTAAAAGACCTAAGCACACAGCCCCCGTTTCCGCCGTTTGTGGGCTCTTTTTTGCTTCGCTATTTGTCGGGCTTGTTGTGAAAGTTCCTTGCTGGGTAGAAATTTCCGAGTTCTCCGTTACAACCCCTTCGGGAATTTTCTCTTTATACACCGCTAAGACATAATCACTAAAATGCGTTAACTCTATCTTAGCATATTTTTTTCCCTGTATAAGGGATACGCTAACACGCCGGCATTCATCCTGTCCTTCCGTTGGGTACAGTAAAAGCATGTTGTTCGGGTCCCACCCATCCAATACTTGAATAAGTAGGGTTACACTCCCCAAAAGATTTTCATAGGGTTGTCCCTTCGGGTCCGAGACGCTTAAATCAAAGAAATACAGCTTGTCAAGGTCTTCTAAACATTCCGAATCGATTCTTGACCGAATTTCCGCAATTCTATCCGCATCTTGAATGACACTAGCGGAAAAGATTGACCCAAGAGAAAACACCCCCTCATTTGCCCGAAGAGATACCTTTACGGGGCCGTCGGTTGTTTCGAGAATCCCAGAACTTCTAAACGGACTCGTCAATTCGATTGAAGAATACTCCGCCATTTCCCCATTGCTAGCTAAAAAGCTAGAAGAAGGAACGTTGATATTGTTTGCTAAATAAACACAATCTCCGTCCTCTGTCTGATAATCTTTCAACTCAAAATAATAGTTAGAAGCTCTCGATAAAAAAATTATCACGTTCGTTTTGTTAGGCTTTTGTATGGAAAAAGTTGTATTTACTCTTTCGTTTTCGTGGTCAAACGCTTTTATTTTTAAAGGAAATTTTTCCTCTGTAAAAAAGCTGGCATTTTCTTTAAAAACCTCATCGCTAAAATTTAAAGAAATAAACTCTTTCTCTTTGTAAAATTTATTTCTTGTTATCGGTTTGTAGTAGCCATCGGAAATAGCAACAATCGTTGCCGTTTCACTCAACTCGAGTGCCTTTATCTCTGCTAAGGGTGGTACCGAACCTTCTTCAAATGATCCCACAACACGAGAGCCACCAATTGCCTGTGCATGTTGAGCCCCAACCGCATAAACACTAGAAGCGGCTCTAATGCGAACTTTCCCTACAGCGATCTGTTCTTCGAGACCATTTCCATACCCGTGGCCAATCGCAGCACCACCATCTCCTCGCTGGCCGCTTCGTGTATCATTCGTAGCAAAGGCAAAAACCTTCGCGGAATTGTTAATCGTAATAGTAATATCATAATTCTTGTCATCAAAGTTTTTCGGTTTGGATGTTCCTCGTCCACTGCCAATTCCAGCTCCACCAGAAGAGCCAATCGCCGTAACATTTGCTTGCTCTGAAATCGCAATCGTTCCGGAAGAAGCTCCATAGCCACCGCCAATGCCAGCTGCATGGGTGTTTTCAAACCCTTCCCCATATAATGTATCAGTGTTGTACGGGTCAAAATTATCAAAATTGATAGGATACGCTGCCGCTTTCACAACCGCATCGCCCCTTATCGTAATGGTTCCGCCGTTATAATACCCAACACCAGAAGCTGTTACGTTTCCCGCCGCATCATATGCCGCTCCTCCAGATGTTCCATAGCCGGATCCAATGCCGGCACCGCATTCCGTACCAATCGCCGTCACATTTCCACCTTCAATAAAAATATCCGAGGCGCTAGAATGGTAGCCAGATCCAATACCGGCTCCTCTCTGACCGCCAATGGCTTTAATGGTTCCGCTATAAATATGAATATTTCCCGCCTTACTATTTCCCGTCGAAGCCGAGCCATAGCCAACGCCGCCAATACCGGCACTCCACTTACCACCTGTTACCGTAAGCGAAGAGCCGTTGAGCCCATCAATGTTAACCCTAGAACCCTCACTAACCTCAATACCTGCCGAAATATAATCGGGGTTACCCGCCAAAACGCAAGTTCCCTCAAAAATGAGATTAACCGTTGCGTTTTCAGAAATCTTAATAGCAGAGCCCCTGTCCGTTATCCCCGAATTTTCATGGATAATATCCTTAAGTTTAACCGTCTGATTAGAGGTTAATTCTAACGTTCCTTCCCAGTTGTTTTCTTGTGTGTAGATGACATCCGCTACAAGAAAAGCGGACACCGTATACGCCGGCACCGAAAAGATCCCTACCAACAATACGAGTACAAAGCACAAAATTTGTTTTTTCACAGAACGCACCCCTCTTTTATTAACTTTCTATACTATATACTGTTTTCCAAAAAATCGCAACGACACTTTTCTACCAAAAGGCACAAAAAGAGCAGCAAAGAACTTCTTCGCTGCTCTTAAAATATTTTTTAGCAATCCGTTGTTTTTTTCTTTAAAACAACACCGGCTACACCAAAGGCAGTGAGCATCGCCAACATCATCCACACACCATTTTGTGCGGCATCCCCGGTTTTTGGAGATTTTTTGCCAGAATCAGCTGCAACAATGGAAAGGGCGGTTTCCACTTGTCCATCGTCAAACTCGACAGTGACGGTGTGATTGCCCAAAGCCAAGGTTTCTAACATATCCGCTTGCAAGGTCAAAATGGTGCTACCGGATTTTCCGAAGAAATCTTTGCCCATTCTAAGAAGTTTTCCGTCAATGCGCAGGGCCACAAAATGTTTGAAGCAATTCTTATTGTCAGGTTTGCGGTTAATCGTGATGGTCGGATTCACGCCGCTACCTTTCTTCCAAACAATTTTCGCGCCGCCGGAGACCGGATAACTAGCGGTACCCCACTTAGCATACAATTGCATATCCGAAGTGATTTTGGCATTGGGATCCAATTTGTTCTTTAACGCGGCATCGGTATACCAGCCAAGGAACACTTTGCCGGCTTTAACCGGATCTTTTAAGTTGGAAATAGGAGTACCATACGTTACTTCTGTGCTTTGTAAAATCGTTCCGTTTTTGTCTTTTAAAGTAACGGTGTAGCGGTTGCTTTGTTCCACGCTAAGATACACACCGCCACCTTTGGGAACGACGATATAGTAACGTCCGTCTTCATCTTTCAAAAGCGGGATTTTATCGCCGTCTCCGTTGAAAGCTCCGGTAATACGATATCCTTCTTTCAAGGTCGCATCCAAATAGACTTTTTCGCCTTCTTTGGCCACATCAAAATCAAAACTCTTGGTAAGAGCCTTGCCGTCTTCGCCAACCACTTTTAATTTGGTGCCGTTCTTAGGTTGTTCTAATTTAATAATGTAACAAATGTTCTTTTCGAAATCTTCGTCTTTGCCCGATGTTTTTACCCCTTCCGGAGCAATGCCATCCGGGAGCATACTGGTATCCAAAACAAATTCTGCCACATTACCATCTGCATTCGGTATGATTTTCCAAACCGTTACATTCAAAACATTTTGATTCGCATTATCCAATAAGGTGGGATCGTCAACAAGAATAAAAGGACTTGGTCTCGTTAAAATACCAACTTTTTTGGCATCAATGGTGCCTTCTACTAAAACATTGGTTGTGGTTGGAAGATAGGTCGCAGCATTACAAATACCCACACCATCGGATAAAAGGTCTCTGTGAATGAGAATGTTGTTTACGCCGGGATGAACCCCTTCATCACCTATTTCTTCAACCCAATCCACCAGGAGAATGCCCGTGGAGTTCTCCTTGGCGCCTTTGGCGATAACATCTTTTACAATTTCCGCCGTAATCGTTCCGCCAGCGTTGGAAACAACAAGCCCATCTGCTTCCGGATGCTCATCGTTTCCCGTAGCGGTGGCCAAGATACTTCCCCCAACCTTCAATTCCTGCTTTGTTTTTGCATCCAGACTTCCAGTGGTAGAAAGGTCCGCCCCAGAAGCATACGTACCGGTTGCCGAAAGATCTTTTCCAATTTCTATTTTTGAGGCGCCTATTGTTCTGTCACGAACACCAATTGCATCGCGTCCCTCTGCTTTTGCCGTTCCTGTAACCTTTACATTGGCGTCGTAAACCTCCACGGCGGTCGCATAGGCTCCATTTTCGGCCGTTATTTTGGCGGACACATCGCCTCCAACAAAAACGCTTGTGTTGCTGCCATTTAAGGTACCGGTGCCGTATTGGGTTGCGTAAATGCCCGATGCAAATATTTCAGCCTGAGCAGAAACATTTCCGCCGATGTCTACACTGGTCTTGCCGTTGTTTGTGTTGTTAGAGTACGCATCCACGCCATAGCCAAGAAAGCCGCCGTCTGCAACAACATTCCCGGTTATCGTAACCGATGCGTTTCCTTCGTCTCCTCTTGTTTCAACACCAAATGCAAGAACGGATTCCATAGAAACATTTCCGTTTACGTTAACGCTAGCACTTTTATCTCCTGCATTGGCATCATCTGCCCGCACGCAAATCGCAGCATCTCCCGTTGTTGTCGTTACATTGCCGGTTATCGTTATGTGTTGCGAGGAATGGACGGACACCGACTCCGTTACATCCTCTGCGAGCACCGGGCAACAAACCATCAATAAAAGCAGCATAGCCGCTAAAAATACGCTCAATCCTTTTTTCATATTTTTACCCCCTAAGTGTATTTTTATACTTTCTTCCACTATATACTATTTCCCAAAAAAGTGCAACGAAACATTGTCTCTTTCGGACACAAAAATAAGTGTTCACAACTTTCCTGTCATGAACACTTATATGGTCGGAGTGACAGGATTCGAACCTGCGGCATCTTGCTCCCAAAGCAAGCGCGCTACCAACTGCGCTACACCCCGAAATGCTTGTCTATTATACAAGAAAGTTTTTAAAACTGCAATACTTTTTTAAATTTTTTACGAAGCCTCTAAAAAATGGTAGCAAGGCATGCCTTTTGACATCCGTTTGCTACCATTTTCTTACCCTTATTCCCCGCTGGCGCCGTAGTTTGACAGCACACGAGCCGACGGATCGTTGACGTTACATCCTTCCCAATTCTTGTTGGGCATCCAGAAATCTTTCACCATTTTGGCTTGTCCCGGATAGAATTTCTCAAAGATTTCCCGATAGAGTAACGACTCTTTGGTAAACGGCTTGGCGAAGGAAAATTGCTCGCACCGTTTTTCAAATTCTTCGTCCGAATAGTTTGTCTCGGCGTATTCTTTCAAATCATCCACCATAGAATGTCCTACCGCATCGGAAAACGCGGCTTTTTCCCGCATGAGAATATCATACGGTAAATAACTACCTTCAAAAGCATGCCGCAAGAGATATTTGCCTTTTCCATAGGTGTTTAGTTTCTTTTCCGGATCAACGCTCATCACATAGGACACAAAATCCAAATCCCCAAAGGGCACCCGAGCTTCTAAGGCGTTGACCGAAATGCATCGATCAGCCCGCAACACATCGTACATATGTAGTTCCCGTACCCGTTTTTGAGATTCCTTTTGAAACTCTTCTGCAGAGGGGGCAAAATCGGTATATTTATACCCAAATAGCTCGTCCGAGATTTCTCCCGTTAGCAACACCCGAATATCGGTGTTTTCGTGAATCCATTTGCATAATAAATACATGCCCATACTGGCGCGAATGGTGGTAATATCGTAGGTTCCTAGTAAATGAATAACCTCTTCTAAAGAATCCAATACTTGTTGGCGAGTCATA
The DNA here is from genome assembly GCA_017959985.1 of Clostridia bacterium. GTDB lineage: Bacteria > Bacillota > Clostridia > Oscillospirales > Acutalibacteraceae > RGIG426. The sequence goes on from JAGCZP010000020.1 coordinate 5,827, forward strand.
TACACTTCCGTGTGATCGCTGCCAATGTAATCCGCCACTTCTCTCGCGTATTTTAAATCGATAGCGTCCGTTTCCATGCCGATAGCAAAGGTTTTAATGGGCTGTTTGCTCTTCTTTTGGGCGATGGCGCACACCAAAGACGAATCCAGCCCTCCAGACAGCAAAAATCCCACTTTTGCATCGGCGACTAAACGTTTTTCAACCCCTTTTACCAATTTATCGTGGATGTTTTTGCACACCGTTTCCAAATCGTCGTGACAAACCTTTTCCACTTGCTCGATTTGGCAGTAAGGGATAAAGTTGCCGTCTTTGTAGTAGTGTCCTGGCGGGAAGGGCTTTATTTCTTTACATAGCCCTACTAGGTTTTTCGGCTCACTGGCAAATACCATGGCCCCGGTATCGGCTTGTCCGTAATAAAGGGGGCGAATACCGATAGGGTCTCTGGCAGCAATGTATTCTCCTGTTTGCCCATCGTAAAGAATAAGGGCAAACTCCGCATCCAACATCGAAAACATATCCACCCCATGTTCTTTGTAAAGGGGCAGTAAGATTTCACAGTCGGATCCGCTTTGGAAGGTATATTTCTTTTGCAACTCTTTTTTCATGGCTTCAAAGCCATAGATTTCCCCGTTACAAACGAGAAAACTCCCATCAAGGGCAAAGGGCTGCATCCCTTCCGGATGCAAGCCCATAATTGCCAATCGATGGAATCCTAATCGTCCGTTTCCGGTATCCAAAATTTTGGTATCATCCGGGCCACGCGAGACGGTTTTTTCAAAATGTTTTACAAACGTCTCGTAAGTGATATCGCTATCACAATAGCCCATTATCGAACACATCAGTTTCTATCTCCTTTTTGTGGTTTCCGGTTTTTTGAGAAGAGTTTATCGGACACCAAAGAGTAAATCGTCATAGGTTGGCATTGGCCAGTACTCTTTGGCCGTAATGGTTTCCGCCTCGTCGCAAGGAATGCGAAGTTGTGCCATTTGTGGAAGCACGGTATCGCGAATCACATGAGACGCTTCGGTGATATCCTCCACCGCTTTGAGGTCTGTCATGGTAGACTCTAGCGTATTCAAAGCGCTGTCAATTTGCTCTTCCAATTCGGATAATCTTGCCACTTTCTTGGTCTCATAACCGCCCGCCAAATCCGGCACCACCGAACGTTTGGAAATGAGGGAATCGGCAACGGATTTCGAATATTTCTCAATGGCCGGTAAGATAAGTTTCTTGGTCATGTCAATCATGGTAGTGGCTTCGATGCTGACAATCTTCACATAGTTTTCAAGGGTGATTTCGTAACGAGAGCGGATTTCCGCTTCGCTCATAACCTTGTGAGAGGTTAACAAATCAATGCTCTTTTGTTCAATGATAACTTCTTGGGTGTCTGGGGTGGTGCGAAGGTTCAAAAGACCGCGTTTTTCGGTGGCTTCCTTGATCCACTCATCGTCATACCCGTTGCCGTTGAAGATAATGCGTTTATGATCTTTAATGGTCTTCTTGATGAGGGCATTCAAAGCACCTTCAAAGTCTTTTTGACCTTCCAATTTATCCGCGTATTGTTTGAGGGATTCCGCCACGGCGGTGTTTAACATGATGTTGGCACAAGCAATGCTGTTGGAAGAACCAAGCATACGGAATTCAAACTTGTTGCCGGTAAAGGCAAACGGCGAAGTACGGTTGCGGTCGGTGGTGTCGCGAACAAATTTCGGCAACACAGAAACGCCAAGTTTCATAACCGTCTTTTCCGCCCCATCGTATGGTCTGTCTTCTTCAATGGCGCGTAACACTTCGGTGAGCTCGTCGCCAAGGAACATAGAAATGACCGCTGGAGGAGCTTCGTTGGCGCCCAAACGATGGTCGTTACCGGCGGTAGCAACCGCTGCGCGGAGCAATCCTTGGTAATCGTCCACCGCCTTGATAACGGCACAGAGGAAGAGCAAGAATTGGGCGTTCTCATAGGGGGTTTCCCCTGGGGTTAAGAGGTTGACACCAGTGTTGGTGGCTAGGGACCAGTTGTTATGTTTACCACTGCCGTTGACACCGGCGAATGGTTTTTCGTGCAAGAGACATACAAGACCATGTTTTTTGGCCAGACGTTGCATGATTTCCATGGTTAATTGGTTATGGTCGGTAGCAATGTTGGTGGTGGCATAGATTGGCGCCAATTCGTGTTGAGCCGGAGCCACTTCGTTGTGCTCGGTTTTTGCCAAGATACCCAATTTCCAGAGTTCTTCGTTTAACTCGTTCATATAGGCTTGCACTTTGGATTTAATAACACCAAAGTAGTGGTCGTCTAGTTCTTGGCCCTTTGGTGGTTTGGCACCAAACAGCGTACGACCGGTGAACAAAAGGTCGGGACGTTTGGCAGCCATTTCGGCATCCACGAGGAAGTATTCTTGTTCCGGGCCAACCGAGGTTCTGACACAGGCCACATCGGTGTTGCCAAACAATTTCAAAATACGCATGGCTTGCTTATCAAGCGCTTGCATAGAGCGAAGCAAAGGAGTTTTCTTATCCAAAGCTTCCCCACTATAGGAACAGAATGCCGTCGGGATGCAAAGGGTTTTTCCGTTGATAAAGGCATAAGACGTGGGGTCCCAAGCGGTATAACCTCTGGCTTCAAAGGTAGCGCGAAGTCCACCGGACGGGAAACTGGAAGCATCCGGCTCGCCTTTTACGAGCTCTTTGCCGGAGAATTCCATAATAACGCCGCCATCGGGAGATGGATTAATGAAGCTATCGTGTTTCTCGGCGGTAATACCGGTTAATGGTTGGAACCAGTGGGTAAAGTGGGTTGCTCCTTTTTCCACAGCCCAATCTTTCATAGCGATTGCTACTGCATCTGCAACCGCTGGATCCAATTTTTGTCCTTCGTCAATGGTTTTCTTCATGGCGTTATAGACTTTGGAAGAAAGCTTTGCTTTCATCACACGGTCATCAAATACGAGTTCGCCAAACGTTTCAGGTACAGTACTCATCACAAATTCCTCCTTAAAAATAAAAACGAGACAGCGACACCGAATGATCGGGACGTCATTGCCTCGTTTTTTATCGTACCTTATTTTTCATCAAAGTAAAAAGGCGCCTTGAAACCAATGTTTCAAGACGTCCTTGCCTTTTACGTGTTGCATTTTACACCCATCAAGAAGCGTTGTCAACACTTTTTTGAAAAATTTTTCACCCCGCATCCCTCCCCTTAAATTAAACAATACCCTATTAAGAAAGCGCCGCTTTTTCTCCAAAAAAATTTTTTCGTTTTTTGACAATCCCAGTGTCTTATCGCCAATTTCTCTTTAAAACATCCTTCTGTAACAAACGCAAAAAAATCTCTTGACAACCAAAATAGAAAGTGCTATTCTATACCCGAAAATGAGCAAAGGTGTTCATTCCTATTCGGGATATTGTCCCGCGTAGGAATGGGCACCTTTTTTAGTTTAGAGAAGGTGTCAAACATGAAAAAAGAAGGACAAATCCGTATCCCCTCCGGTTGCGCAATCTCCGCAATGATTTCCAAAGAGGGCACCCGTATGTCGGGCGAGAAGATTATCGAGAGCATGATCCCTATGCACGATCGTTCTAACGGTTTGGGCGGTGGATTTGCTGCTTACGGAATCTATCCGAAATTTAAGGACCTCTATGCCTTTCATATTTTCTTTGACGACAAGGTAGCCAAAGAAGAATGTGAAAAGTTCTTAAAAGACCGGTTTGAAGTCGTTTTGTCCGAAGTGATTCCCATTCATAAGATTCCGGAAATTACCGATGTGCCTCTTATCTACCGCTACTTCGTAGCCCCCTTACAAAGTGTGTTGGCACGGTTGCAGATTGACGAGAACGAATACGTCGCTCGAAACGTGATGACCATTAACACCCATCTAGACGGGACCTACGTGTTCTCCTGTGGCAAAAACATGGGAACCTTCAAAGCGGTCGGCTTCCCGGAAGATGTGGGTCGTTTCTATAAACTGGATGAATACGAAGGCTACGCTTGGACCGCTCACGGCCGGTATCCCACAAACACCCCTGGTTGGTGGGGCGGCGCCCACCCCTTCGCTCTTCTCGATTATTCTGTGGTTCACAACGGCGAAATTTCTTCCTACGACGCCAACAGCCGGGTAGTGGAAATGTACGGATACAAATGCAACTTGCAAACCGATACCGAAGTTATCACCTATATTGCCGACTACCTGCTCCGCAAACAGGGCGTTACTTTAGAAGAGATGGCGTCCATCGTTTCCGCTCCTTTCTGGAGCACCATTGAGAAAAAATCTCCCAAAGAGGCGGAACAATTATCCTACTTACGGAAAGTCTATTCCGGTATGCTGATTACCGGACCGTTCTCCATCATCTTAGGTTTTACCGGTGGCATTATGGCCTTAAACGATCGGTTAAAACTTCGGTCCATGGTGGTAGGCGAAAAAGACGATAAGGTGTATATCGCCAGCGAAGAAGCTGCCATCCGCGTCATGGAACCGGAAGCCCAAAACATTTGGTCCCCTCGCGGAGGAGAACCAGTGATTGTGAAAGTTAAAGAAGGTGTTCTCACATGAACAATATGTATATTTCTCCCGATTACGAAGTGATTCGGAACATGAGCCGTTGCATCACCTGCCGGGTTTGCGAACGGCAATGCGCCAACGAAGTTCACTCCTTCGATCCGGACGGGAATGTGATGATTTCCGACGAAAGCAAATGCGTCAATTGCAAACGGTGCGTCTCTCTGTGCCCCACCCACGCACTGAAAATTGTTAAAAACGAAGACACGTTGCGGGAAAACGCCAACTGGCAGGACGCTACCATCAAAGAAATCTACAAACAAGCCAATAGCGGCGGCGTACTGTTATCCTCCATGGGCAACCCCAAGCCCTTGCCGGTCTACTGGGACAAGATCTTAATTAACGCGTCTCAGGTGACCAACCCACCCATCGATCCTCTTCGTGAACCCATGGAAACCCGGGTATTCCTTGGCAAAAAACCAGACCATATCGAACGGGATGAAAACGGTAAAATCAAAACCGATTTGGCTCCCCAACTGGAACTTTCTGTTCCGATTATGTTCTCGGCCATGAGCTATGGTTCTATCAGCTATAACGCACACAAATCCTTAGCCACCGCCGCCAAAGAACTGGGAATTTACTACAACACCGGGGAAGGCGGTTTGCACGAAGACTTTTATGTCTACGGCGAAAATACCATCGTCCAGGTGGCTTCCGGGCGGTTTGGTGTGCACGAAGATTATTTAAACGCCGGTGCAGCCATTGAAATTAAAATGGGTCAAGGCGCAAAACCCGGTATCGGCGGACACTTGCCGGGCGCCAAAATCGTGGGGGACGTTTCCAAAACCCGTATGATTCCCGAAGGCTCCGATGCCATTTCCCCCGCTCCTCACCACGATATCTATTCCATTGAAGATTTACGACAACTGGTCTTCTCCTTAAAAGAAGCCAGCCAATACAAAAAACCGGTCATCGTGAAAGTCGCGGCGGTGCACAACATTGCCGCCATCGCCAGTGGTATTGCTAGAAGCGGTGCAGACATCATTGCCATCGACGGATTCCGTGGTGGTACCGGTGCGGCACCAACCAGAATTCGCGATAACGTGGGCATCCCGATCGAATTAGCCTTGGCCTCGGTTGACCAGCGGCTTCGGGAAGAAGGCATTCGCAACAACGTATCCTTAGTGGTAGGCGGTTCCATTCGTTCCGCCGCCGATGTGGTCAAGGCCATTGCGCTCGGCGCAGATGCCTGCTACATTGCCACCGCTGCCGTGTTGGCGCTTGGATGCCACTTATGCCGTACCTGTCAAACCGGTAAATGCAACTGGGGCATTGCCACCCAGCGTCCGGAACTGGTCAAACGCTTAAATCCGGAAATCGGATCCCAGCGTCTTGTGAATTTAATCACCGCTTGGAAACATGAAATCAAAGAACTGATGGGCGGAATGGGGATTAATTCGATCGAAGCTCTTCGCGGTAACCGTTTGATGCTTCGCGGTGTCGGATTAACCGGAAAGGAGCTGGAGATCTTAGGCATCTCCCACGCAGGCGAATGAAACGTGTATTTGTAAAAGAAGAGTGGTGCCTCGGTTGTCACTTGTGCGAATACAATTGCGCCTATGCCAACTCCGGTCTCTCTTCCATGGTCAAAGCCCTTCAGGGCAAACCCATTTTCCCTCGCATTCATGTCAACGGAAACGACAGCGTTACCTTTGCCGTTTCCTGCCGCCATTGCACCGATCCTCTTTGTGTGAAAAGCTGTATTTCCGGCGCTTTGCACAGAGAAAATGGTGTGGTGTGTATTGATAAGAATAAGTGCGTAGGGTGTTTAACTTGTATGCTAGTCTGCCCTTACGGAGCGCTGGTACAAGACGAAACCGGCACGGTCACCAAATGCGAACTGTGCACCAAAAACAGTTGCGGAACCCCCGCCTGTGTGGCCGGCTGCCCCAACAACGCCATCGTGTTTGAAGAGAGGTGTGAAGAATGAGCCGCTACGTCATTGTAGGAAACGGAACCGCTGCCATCGGTTGTGTGGAAGGTATCCGGTTTGTGGATCCTCTCGGGAAAATCACCGTCCTCTCAAAAGAAAACCATCCGGCCTATTGCCGGCCCCTTATCTCCTATTTCTTAGAAGACAAAACAGACCCTAAAAAGATGCTCTATCGCGCCGAAACATTTTATGAGGATAACGGCTGCGAGGTGCTGTATAACGTCAGCGCCACCGCTCTGGATCCGGAAACCAAAACCTTAACCCTCGATTCCGGCGACACCCTCTCGTACGATAAAATATGTGTCGCCACCGGCTCCTCTCCCTTTGTGCCGCCTATGGAAAATTTGGAAAACGTAAAAAATCGTTTTTCCTTTTTAACCTTAGACGATGCCAAGGCGTTAAAAAAGGCGGTTAAACCGTCTAGCCGGGTGCTCATTATCGGCGCTGGCCTCATTGGATTAAAATGCGCGGAAGGACTGCGGGCTATCACCAAAAACATTACGGTATGCGACCTAGCCGACCATGTGCTTTCCAGTATTTTGGATGCAAAAGACGCAGCCTTTGTGCAAAAACATTTGGAAGCAAACGACTTAAAATTCACACTCCACAACTCCGTTGCCAAGTTTAAAGGCAACACCGCCATTATGCAAAACGGCGACGAGATTCCTTTCGATATTTTGGTCACCGCCGTGGGTGTGCGTGCCAACTGGGGGCTTGTGAAAGACGCCGGCGGAGCGTGCGGACGCGCCATTACCGTAAACGAAAAGATGGAAACATCCTTAGAGGATGTCTACGCAGCCGGAGACTGTACGGAGAGTACCGATATTTCGGATAGCCTTATAAAAGTCATGGCGCTTATGCCCAACGCCTATATGCAAGGCTACACCGCCGGTATCAACATGGCGGGGGGCGAAAAGGTGTTTGACAACGCCATTCCGATGAACTCCATTGGCTTCTTTGGTCTTCATATGATGACCGCCGGGTCTCGAAAAGGGCAGATGAAAACCGACATTCAAAAAGATTCCATTAAGCGTTTTTACAAAGAGGACGGAAAACTCATTGGATTTGTCCTCATTGGGGATGTGCAAAACGCCGGAGTATACACCAATATTTTACGAAACCAAATCCCCATTAAATCCCTTTCGGAATTCAACATTAAAAAATCTCCATCTATGGCCACTTATGATGAGGAATTTCGTAGAAAAACTTTAGAAAGTGTGGTAAAATAATATGGTATTTGATGCAAGAAATTACGATTACCGCGCTCTCAACGATCAAATTCGCGAGACGAAGAGTTGCGATATCAAACACTGTATCGGACAGCGGTTTCTCGCAGCGGGAATGAAAACCCAGAATATTCGCATTCATGGGATCCCCGGAAATGCCTTAGGTGCCTACTTGGCCGGTGCAAAAATTACCTGTTTGGATAACGCCCAGGATGCGGTAGGCGACACCATGAACAGTGGACGCATTGTGGTCCACGGCAACATTGGGGACACCGCCGGGTATGCCATGCGGGGTGGCAAAATCTTTGTCAAGGGTTCTGCTGGCTACCGAGTAGGCATCCACATGAAGGAATACCACGAGAAAAAACCGGTCATTGTGATTGGGGAAACCTGTGGAAGTTTCTTAGGCGAATACCAAGCCGGTGGTGTGCTGGTGGTCTTAGGATTGCACAAAGGCAAAAAGCCACTGGTGGGAAATTTCCCCTGCACCGGAATGCATGGTGGAAAGGTGTTTTTACGAGGAAATATTTCGAACATTTCTTTCCCGAAAAACGTTACCGTTCACGAAGCCACGGCTGCCGATTTAAAAGAATTAAAACCGTACCTGACGGAGTTTTGTAAACTCTTTGGGTACACGCCAGAAGAAATTCTGCGCGAACCCTTCTCCGTTGTGGTTCCCGATTCTCATAATCCGTACAAGCAAATGTATGTTGCGAATTAGAAAGGATGGACAGCTATGAAGTATTCCAAGGAAGAAGTCTTGCAATTCGTCAATGAGGAAGATGTGAAATTTATCCGCATGGCGTTTTGCGACATTTTTGGAAAACAAAAAAATATTTCCATTATGCCAGGGGAACTGGAAAATGCTTTTGCGTATGGCGTGCCTATTGATGGGTCCGCCATTACTGGCTTTACAAGTCAAGTGCATTCCGATTTGTTCCTCCATCCGGACCCATCCACCCTATCGGTGCTTCCTTGGAGACCGGAACACGGCCGTGTGGTTCGTATGTTTTGTTCCATCACAAAACCCGACGGGTCTCCTTTCGGCGCCGACACCCGTACCCTGTTAGAAAACGCGGTGAAGGAAGCCGAAAAAGCGGGCGTGAAATTCACCTTCGCGTCCGAGATGGAATTTTATCTGTTCCGCTGTGACGAAAACGGCGATCCTACCAAAATCCCCTACGACAACGCGGGGTACATGGACATCGCTCCTATGGATAAAGGGGAAAACGTTCGTCGGGAGATTTGCTTATACCTCGAACAAATGGGTATCTATCCAGAAAGCTCTCACCACGAAGAAGGCCCCGGGCAAAACAAGATTGATTTTAAATGTTCCGATCCTCTTCACGCAGCCGATGCTGCCGTTACATTCCAATCGGTGGTCAACACCGTCTCTTCCCGCAACGGCTTAGTCGCCGATTTTTCTCCCAAACCTTTAAAAGATTTGCCGGGAAATGGAATGCATATTAGTTTTGCAGCCACCAAAGCGGATGGCACCGAGATTATGCCGTCTATCCTAGCCGGTATCTTAAAGCATATTCGGGAAATTACCGTGTTTTTAAACACAGCCGAAGAGTCGTATGCTCGATTTGGGCAATGCAAGGCCCCCAAATACGTTTCTTGGTCGAACGAAAACCGCTCCCAACTTATTCGCATTCCGGCCACTACCGACGGAAACAAACGGGCCGAGCTTCGTTCTCCCGATTCCCTTTGCAATCCTTATTTAGCCTATGCCATGATTATTTACGCCGGCCTCGACGGGTTACAAAACAACTTAGAATTACCAAAACCGAAAGATTGCAATTTGTTAGAGCTCGATGAAGCCAATGCCAACGGTTTAGAAACGCTTCCGAAATCGTTAGCGGAAGCCAAAGCCATTGCCAAAGAAAGTGCTTTTGTAATGGACAAATTATCCACCGAAATTAAAAATTCGTATATTTAAACAGCTTTCACTATTCTTTGAAGAAGGGGGTTTGACAATGAATTTTACACCACACTCTTACAAAGTCCTCATTGCCTCTTCTTCTGAGAAATTTAAGGATTCCATCCTGCCGGTGCTCACCGATTTTGGATGCGAAACCATTCAAAGTGCCACAAGCTGTGCCTCGGCTAGACGAAAGTTATTAGAAGAATCCTTTGATTTAGTAGTCATCAACGCCCCGCTTCCCGATGAGTTTGGAACCAAAATGGCACTAGACTTTTCCCAAAACAGTGGGGTCGCTATTTTATTGTTTGTAAAAGCCGAACACTTCGAAGAAACCACGGCGCGGGTTTCTCCTTATGGCATTTTAACCGTTTTAAAACCTACCGCCATGAGCATTCTCTCCCAATCGCTAACGTTGGTTATGGCTACCCGAGAACGCTTGCGGCGAATGGAACAAAAAACCGCCAGTATCGAAGAAAAGATGGAAGAAATCCGTCTAGTAAACCGTGCCAAATGGAAATTAATTGAACATTTACACATGACCGAGCCTGAGGCTCATCGCTATATAGAAAAAACCGCGATGGACAGTTGCAAGCCCAAACGGGACATTGCCGAATCCATTATTAAAACCTATCCGTAATCTGTAAGGAGTCTTTCGTATGACAAAATATATCTTTGTAACCGGAGGTGTGGTTTCCGGTTTGGGAAAAGGCATTACCGCCGCGTCCTTAGGACGTCTTTTAAAACAACGTGGCTTAAAAGTGGCCGCGCAAAAACTCGACCCCTATATTAACGTCGATCCCGGCACCATGAGCCCCTATCAACACGGGGAAGTGTACGTCACCGAAGACGGCGCCGAAACCGACTTAGACTTAGGTCACTACGAACGCTTTATCGACGAAGACTTAAACAAATACTCGAACTTAACCACCGGTAAAGTGTACTGGAACGTGTTAAACAAAGAACGCCGCGGCGAATACTTAGGATCCACCGTCCAAGTAATTCCTCACATCACCAACGAAATCAAAGAATTTGTGTACGCGGTCGCAAAGAAAACAGACGCCGATGTGGTCATCACCGAAATCGGCGGTACTATTGGAGACATTGAATCCCAACCGTATTTAGAAGCGGTCCGTCAAATCTCGTTAGAGGTAGGCTGGGAGAATAGTCTCTTTATTCATGTCACGCTGGTACCGTTCTTACATGGATCGGATGAACACAAATCCAAACCCACCCAACACTCGGTCAAAGAATTACGGGGCATGGGCATTAACCCCAACATCATTGTGCTTCGCTGCGACGAACCATTAGAAGAGTCCATCTTCAAAAAAGTCGCACTTTTCTGTAACGTCAAGCCCGATTGCGTTATTGAAAATATTACCCTTCCCTGTCTTTACGAAGCACCCTTGATGCTCGAGCAGGCCAATTTCTCCGAAATTGTCTGCCGAGAACTGGGGCTTTCCACCAAACCGGCCGATATGAAGGCTTGGGAAGACATGGTCGAAAAGATTAAATCCGCCGACAAGACGGTTACCATCGGTCTTGTGGGAAAATATACCCAATTGCACGACGCGTACCTGTCGGTAGCGGAAGCCTTACGTCACGCCGGTTACGCGTTCCACACCCATGTGGATATTTCCTGGATTGACTCCGAAGCCTTAACCCCGGATAGCTTGGATGCCACCTTGGGGTCCTTAGACGGTATCATTATCCCCGGAGGTTTTGGCAGTCGCGGTATCGATAGCATGATTCTCTCCGCCAAATACGCCCGAGAACACAACATCCCCTATTTTGGTATTTGCCTTGGCATGCAAATCGCCGTCATCGAATACGCCCGTCATGTGGCCGGCATTGCCGATGCTCACTCAGGAGAATTTGACGAGCAATGCGCCCACAAAGTCATTGACTTTATGCCGGGACAAAGCGACGAGATTGATAAAGGCGGTACGCTCCGTCTCGGGGCCTATCCTTGCCATATTAAACCCGGCACCAC
>JAGCZP010000021.1 GCA_017959985.1 Clostridia bacterium
CAGCAATTTTATTGTAAGAATAAATGAGAGGATATCCAGTATCTTCTCACTTGTTCTTACCTATTATTGGCAGGGGCAGAAGGACTTGAACCCTCGGCACGCGGTTTTGGAGACCGCTGCTCTACCAACTGAGCTATACCCCTATAAAAAAAGCTGCATGGCTTGTTCCATACAGCAATATGGTGGACGTTAACGGACTCGAACCGCTGACCCTTCGCACGTCAAGCGAATGCTCTACCAGCTGAGCTAAACGTCCTTGCGTGAACATTTTGCATTATAACGGAAACAAAATTGTATGTCAATACTTTTTCCTTTTTTTCTTCAAATACTTGTAAAATCAAGTAAAAGAGAGTATAGTTAGAGTAGTGAAATTTTGAGGAGGAGATCTCATGGCATTTTGTCCAAATTGTGGCGCTCAGATTGACGATAAAGCCGTTATCTGTGTCAATTGTGGTGCTTCGACACAACCCAAAACAGCTAGCAATGACTCTAATGACAAATTATATGCGGTTCTTGCATACTTCGGAATTTTAGTTTTGGTGCCAATTCTTGCAGCAAAAGATTCTAAGTTTGCCCGTTTCCACGCCAATCAAGGTTTGGTATTGTTTATTGCGGATATCGCGTTGGTGATTTTCCAATCTATTGTTAAACATATTCCATATATCGGATGGATTCTTACCTTGTTCTCGAGCCTTGCATTAATTGCTGTGGGCGTGTTTGCCATTATCGGTATCGTCTATGCTGTAAAGGGAGAAGAAAAAGACCTTCCTATCATTGGTTCGATTAAGATTTTAAAATAAGAGAACAACAAAAAAATGCCTTGCGTTTGCAAGGCATTTTTTGTTTACTCGCTTTGTGATTCTTCCATAGATTGCTCGGCTTGTGCGGAACCCCGTTGTAACAAATAAACGGTACCGCCGTGGAAGGTGACTAAATTGAGAGAGACGGCATCCAAATCGTTATTACCGGAAAAATCCGATATTCCGCAAACGGAAACATCGATATTTACCGGGGAAGAGGAAGCCATCTTATCTAAGATAACAAAAGGAACGTAGAACAAAATACAGTTATCGGATCCGTTCCCACCAGTTGCCATCATAACGGAAATTTTTCCAGGGGCATCTAGGTCGGATCGAACAAGACCATCCCAGTCACCTGGCTGGGTATAGGAGGCAAGTCCTGTGGTTTTGTCTACAGTTTTTACCGGTTTTAACATGGTGCTGTCGTAAGTGATTACCATATCGGCGTTGACGATGGCATTGCTCTTACTTACGTAAATGGGGACTTGCACGGTTTCCCCAATAGCACCATCGGATTCTCCCACGCTAAAAATAATGGGGGAAGTATCATACGCTGGTTCGGAGCTTTCAGAGTTTTCGGAAACTTCTGAAGTGGTGCTGTTCCCTTCCGGGAGAAACCGCCACCAACGCGTGCATCCGGATAACAGCAAACTGATTGCCAAAAGGATGGCAAGGATAGATATTTTTTTCATACGGTTGCCCTCCATTAGGCATTTTGCGTTTTTCATTATACCGATGTAAGGTGAAAAAGTCAATGAAGGAAAAAAGAAAAGCCCGATTCTCACAAATCGAGCTCTTTTTTGCTTCAAAAGAAATTAGGCCTCTTTTTTAGCGGCAAAACATTCGCTGCAGTATACCGGGCGGTCATCATGTGGTTTAAAAGGAACAGAGCATTCCTTTCCGCATTCGGCGCAGGTTGCTGTGTGCATTTCGCGTGGACCGCGGCTAGCGTTTTTACGAGCGTCACGGCAGGTCTTGCAGCGCTGGGGCTCATTTTCAAAGCCTTTTTCTGCGTAGAACTCTTGTTCACCGGCGGTAAACACGAATTCTTCCCCACATTCTTTGCAGGTGAGAGTCTTGTCTTCGTACATGAAATATACCTCGCTTAAAAATATTTGTTTGCCCCGCGACGGATTCGGACCGACACCTTTGAAAAAACCAACGCTCTGCTTAAGCTACCCGGGCGTATATATTGATTGTCTTGGTTTAGGAGGGAGAAATCTTTTTTCTAGCACGCTGAATGGCACTATCAACGGCTTTAGGAGTGGTGTGTAGTTTTTCAGCGATTTCTTTGTAGGTGAGTCCTTTGCAATGATCGACAAGGGACCGAAACTCGATGGGAGTTAATTGCTCTTCTAACTTTTGAAGAATGGTTTGCGCCTCTTCCTTGTTCGCAGCAATTTCATCCGGACCAATTTCCATACCGGGAATGTCCTCATGAATATCATCGGTGGAAATTATTTCGGGGATGTCTTTGTATTTACGAACAACCGTCAATATTCTTCTCTCTACACAGGTCTTGGCAAAAGCGGGGAAAGCTCCTTGTTTAGGATTAAAAGAGCGTATGGCCGAGAGAAAACCTAGCAATCCCTCTTGCTGCAAATCCTCTTTTTCTGCACAATTAGCCCATTGACTGGAAGCGTGTTTAATCAAGGGGGAATAGCGGTCAGCTAAAATGGCAAAGGCTTTTTCAGAGCCATTTTTTGCTTGTTGAACAAGAGAATGCTCATTGCTGATAGAGAAGGAATTCTTCTTATTCACGCACTCACCCCACACGGCACCCAAAATACTAGATAGAAAAATTGTAAGTTATGGGGTAGCTGTTGTCAACGATTATCTAAAGGGGTTTGGAAAATTCTCTTTAATGCCGAATAAACGGGACTTCGTTTGGTTAAAATGACTAACGAATCACTCAAAATCTTTAAAAACCATAGCCAATTCTAAAAGCATGTCGGAGGGAAGCATCCCGTGTTCGGAAAGACGAGTAGAGGCCTTTTCTCCGGCTAGTCCATGGAGATACACACCGCAAATTGCGGCATCAAAAACAGAGAGACCTTGGGCGATGAGAGAACCGATGATACCGGTCAGCACATCGCCGGATCCGCCGGTGGCCATACCGGAACAGCCGGTAGGGTTTAAAAATACTTGCCCGTCGGGGCTTGCTACAACGGTATGGTGCCCCTTTAACACAACAATTGCGTTATAGCGAGTGGCGAGCTGTTGGGCACAAGGTACGCGGTTTTGTTGCACTTCCTCGGTAGATGTGTGAAGCAATCGTGCCATCTCCGCTGGGTGAGGAGTGAGACACAAAAGAGGATGCTCGGTTTGCAATCCCAAAGGGGTCGTTTTTTGATTAGATAGCCAATTGAGTCCATCAGCGTCTAAAACAAGGGGGATTTGTTTCCGATGTTCTAGGAGACAATAAAGCCTTTTAGTGGATTCTTCCGATTGTCCTAAACCACAACCTGCAAGAAGAACTTGTTTTCCGAAAATGGCGTTTTGTAACGGAGTTAAATCTTCTTCTAAAGGAAGACAAAGGGCTTCCGGGAGCATCTTGGTGACAATGGGATAAATGGAAGAGGGAATGGCCATGGTTAAAAGACCAGCCCCAGAGCGCAAAGCGGCAGCTCCTGCAAAATAGGCGGCACCCGCCATTCCATAGGAACCGCAAAGGGACAAAACATGTCCATAGGTTCCTTTGTGAGAATCGGGGTTGCGTTTTTGAAGGTGAGCGGCTACTTGTTCTTTTGTAATAAAGATTTGTTCCATAATCAATCCTCTTGTGCGGATGAACCACGTAAAGTATCGCAAGCTTGTTGAACGGCGCGGGTTTGGTCTTTGTATAACACCGCAAACAATTCATCACTTGGAGCAAAGAACACAATGGTGTGTCCGTTTTTCTTACTTTGGTAGGTAATAAACCAGGTGGCTTCGTTTTTGGAGGGAGCCGCTTGTACGACACGATCATATTTTTCGTTTTTGTTGTAGGCAGAAATGGGAGAGAGTTGTTCAATCTTTTGGGCCGAAACCTGTACAATCCGTTTTCGATTGCTCTTGTGAGTAATACGGTCAATATCCAATCCGCCTTCAAAAACTTGGTATTCAAATTCTACATATTGGGTTCCGGTAAGCCAAAAAGCACCCCATCCCAGTCCAAAACATAGTAAGATGGCTAGGAAAAAGACACCAGTGAAACCGGAACTGGCCAAATAGCCCATTCCTACGTATAGGAAAAAGGTGGCTAACAAAAGGGCGACAATCCAAATACAAAGAATGCATCCCCATTCTTTGGCGGTTTTATTCTTTTGAATCAATTGTTCGTAAAAAGTCATAGGGTACTCCTTTGTTGGTTTAAAGATTACTGTAAGTATAGCATTTGTGTGGGTGGTTTTCAAGAAAACTCCGGTCGATTCTTGAAAAGCAAAAAGGGGTATGCTATGATGACGAAAGAAGGTGACAGCAATGAAAAAAACACTATTAAAAAAATACGCGCATCTCATTGCCAAGGTGGGCGCAAACGTTCAAAAAGACCAGGCGGTTGTGATTTATGCGGATGTGGAACAGGCTTCTTTTGTGGAGATGGTGTCCAAAGCTTGCTATGAGTTGGGAGCCAAACTGGTGCAGGTGGAATGGACATCACAACCATTGCAAAAGATGGCGTTTCATTACCAAAGTTTGGAAACACTTTCCGATGTTCCAAAATGGAAAGTGGAAAAAATGAAATGGATGGCACAGATGCTTCCTTGCCGGATTGTTTTATTAAGTGAAGATCCGGATGGACTGAAAAATGTGGACACCCAAAAGCTACAAATCGCATCTCTAATGCTTCGTAAAAAGACAAAAAAATACAGAGACGCTATGGAATCAAAACACCAATGGACGATTGCGGCGGTTCCCTCTGTCTTGTGGGCAAAAAAAGTTTTTCCACAGTTATCCAAAAAACAAGCAGTGGAAAGCTTGTGGGAAGCGATTCTCAAAACGGTTCGGGTATCGGAAACCAACAGTCCGGAAAAAGAGTGGAAAGCGCATAATGAGAGTTTCCAAAAGCGCTGCCAATGGTTAAATGCTCAACATTTTGATTCTATTTCCTATAAAAGTGCTAATGGAACAGATTGTAGCGTGGAATTAATCCCGCAGGCCAAATGGTGTGGGGGAGGCGAAATCACTCAGCAAGGGGTGTACTTTAATCCGAATTTACCTACCGAGGAAATCTTTACCAGTCCGATGGCAGGAAAAGCAGAAGGAACGTTTGTCATTACAAAACCCTTATCCTACCAAGGACAAATCATTGAGGATTTTTGGATTCGTTTTGAAAACGGAAAAGCTGTTGAATGGGATGCCAAACAGGGGAAAGAACTATTAACCACGATGTTAACGATGGATAAAGGGGCATCCATGTTAGGGGAATTGGCTTTGGTTCCGAAAGAGAGTCCTATTAACCAAAGTGGTATTCTTTTTTATGAAACTTTGTTTGACGAAAACGCTTGTTGTCATATCGCAGTGGGGATGGGCTTTAATGACTGCATAGAAGGTTTTTTGGATATGGAAAATCCGACAAAAGAATGCCGGGAACTTGGGATTAATGACAGTTTGATTCATGTGGATATGATGATTGGATCAGATGATTTAACCATCACAGGATATAAAAAGGGAAAGGCTGTCCCCATTTTTAAAAATGGCACATGGGCCAATAAAGTATAAAAAATCGGTGGGATCCAAAATGGATTCCACCGATTCTGTTTTTTGTTAGATAATCATACCAGCTTGGCGAATTTCGTTTCCGGTTGCATCGTCAATGAAAGAAACGATGCAGCTTCTACCAGCGGTTCCGTTGAAGGAATTGTACAAACCAGAGTGAGAATATAGTTTCAAAACGATTTGTAATTCTTTCATGCTAAGACCTGTGCTGCTGCAATGAACGGTGAATTTGGTGAAGTCATTGTTGGCATCAATGGAAGAGAAGTTTGGATACACAGGAGTGGGAACCAATTTGGAAATGTCGTCACGAATGGCGGCATCAATGGTTTTTAATTCTTCTTGACGTTTTTCTTCGGACATGACATAGCGGACAGATTTATCAGCGTTGATGGTAGCAGATGTCCAGCCTTTTTGAGCGGCTTCTGCATCATAGTCTTTTTGGGTAGCGTTTTCATCGAGGTACTTATGTAAAATGGTAATGGCCAGATCACTAGAGACAGGAACTGGTTCCACGGTGACACGGTTTTCGGCGTTGCCAAAAGAAATGGTGGCTTCGCTGCTAGTTGCATTGGAAACAGCTGGTTGTTCGACATTGGAATTACAAGCGACCAAAGCGAACATCATAACGATAACAATTGTTGCGGTAAGAATTCTTTTCATGATTATATCTCCTTTATTATCAAGAAATACCTATGATAGTTTAGCATAGTCTTTTTAAAAAAACAAGGGTTTAAAGGCTTAAAAGGTATTGGCCGTAATTGGTCTTGTTATGGTCTTGACCAATGGCGTGGACGTCCTCTTTAGAGATGTATCCTTGCTTATAGGCTTCTTCTTCAATACAGCCTACATAATGTCCAGTAGTGTTTTGAATCTCTTTGATGATGTTGGAAGCATCTAGCAAGGAATCGGAGGAACCAGCATCTAACCATTGCACATCTTTTCCCATTGGGACAACGCGGAGTTGTCCTTTTTGCAAATATTCGATATTGACATCTGTTATTTCCAGTTCTCCCCTTGCAGATGGTTGCAAGTTTTCGGCAATAGCAATGACCTGGTTGTCATAGAAGTAAAGTCCGGGGATGATGTAGTTAGATTTAGGATGGGCTGGTTTTTCTTCAATGGAAATGGCTTTTCCACTGGCATCAAATTCTACCACACCGAAGGCTTGGGGATTGTCTACATAGTAACCGAAAACGGCTGCCCCTGTTTCGTCACTACGGGCTTGCTGCAAAAGAGTGGCAAAATCTTTGTGGTAAAAGATATTGTCAGCCAAAGCAAGACAAACGCTATCGTTTCCAATAAAATCTTTCCCAATGCGGAAAGCATCGGCAATTCCACATTGAACTTTTTGTTCTTTATAAGTGATGTGGATACCGAGAGCACTTCCCTCTCCAAAACAACGAGCGAAGGGTTCGGTATCGTCTGGAGGTGTGATGATTAAAATGTCCTTTATCCCTGCCATAAGTAGGAGCGAAAGAGGATAGTAAATGAGTGGTTTGTCGTATACAGTGACGAGTGGTTTGCAAATGGGTGTGGTTGCAGGATACAAACGGGTTCCTTTTCCTGCGGCAAGAATTATTCCTTTCATTAAGGGAATCCTCCTAAACAAATATTACAATAAAAAATGCTCGAACTCTCGCTTTAATAACGAAGATCGAGCAATACTTGGTGGAGATAAGCGGGATCGAACCGCTGACCTCTTGAATGCCATTCAAGCGCTCTCCCAGCTGAGCTATACCCCCAAATTGTCTGGAACGTTGTTTACTTTATCATATAAACGAATACGTGTCAAGACTTTCCGAAAAAAAGATTGAAAGATTCGCCAAAGATGAGTAGGGTAAAATATAGTTAATGGTTTAAGAAAGAATTCACAGTAAAGAATACTATATTAGGGATGAAAATGGCCTTGTTAAA
>JAGCZP010000022.1 GCA_017959985.1 Clostridia bacterium
CGAGATAATTAATCTCGAGAAGCAACAAATCAAAAAAGGCAAAAAGAAGAATCCTTCTATGTCTTTGGGAACTTCTTTTGGACTTTCCTTAAAAAATCTCTTTACCAAAAAGGGTCGTACCATTTTAACGTCCTTTGCGGGAAGTATCGGTATTATTGGTATTGCGCTTATCTATGCGGTTTCCCAAGGAACTACCAATTATATTGATGCGGTCCAAGAAGACACCCTAGCGTCCTATCCGTTAACGCTAGAAGCCAAACACGTGGATGTGGGTACCCTTTTAAAAACTTTTATGGGAAAAGCCGAGTCCCAGGAAACCCATGAAAACGACGCGGTGTATACCAAGGAAATGATTCACGATCTCATTAACTCTATCAATTCCATGGAAGAAAAAGAAAACGATTTGGCTGCGTTTAAAAAGTATATTGAAAAAGAATGCCAAGATGAAAACAGCAAATCGGGCTTGCATGACGCGGTATCGGGATTGCAATACACTTACGATTTAGAGCTGTTAGCCTATACCATTGATGGAAACGGAAATATTTTGCGTTCTGATTCCCAAGAACTATTAAGCGAATTGCTTGCTAAGTATTTAAATATGGATGTGCAGTCCTTAAAGAATGCACGAGATACTATGTCTATGGGCTCTACCAACCAAATTATGGAAAATGCCAGCCGGTTGTGGCAAGAGATGTTATCGGGGCAAGACGGCAGTCTTATAAGTCCTGTCATTAAAAAGCAATACGAACTAGCGTACGGAAAATGGCCCACAAAATACGATGAAGTGGTGTTAGTGCTAGATGACCATAACGAGTTAGACGATATGTCGCTCTATTCGTTAGGACTTCGTACTAAAGAAGAAATCGAAGCCATGATGGAAGCCACACTAAACCATGAAGATTTAGACACCAAGCTCAAAAAATGGTCCTATGAAGAGATCTGTCAAAAAGAGTTTCGGATTATCTTAAACTCCGATTGTTTTGCCCTAGACGAAATCTCGGGTAATTATACGGATTTGCGGGACACCAACGCAGGTCTTAAATATTTATACGATAACGGACTGAAGTTAAAAGTTACCGGTATCATTCGTCCGAATGAGGATACTTCTTCGGGAATGATTACGGGGGCTATTGCGTATACCAAACTCTTAACTGAGCATATTGTCAAACATGCCGACGAATCCAAAGCGGTACAGGCACAAAAGAAAACTCCGACAAAAGATATTTTTACTGGGGCGATTTTCAAAGAGTCTACCCAGAATAAGACGGATTCGGATAAGGCCAAAGCCTTTATGAAATATGTCAACGATTCTACGCCGGAAGAAAAGGCTGCGATTTATGAAAAAATCATGTGCACACCTTCCAGAGAGTTGGTTGAACAAACCATTCAATCGACCATTGGAAGTTTGTCCAGAGAACAAATGAATGAGCTTATGATGCAAAATCTCGGCACCCAAATGAGTGTGGATATGGAATCCATCCAGACCTATTTAAACAATATGTCGGATGAGGATATTAAAGAATTGTTCTCTCAAGCCATTGAAGAGCAAGTCAAACAAGAATATGCTATGAAAGTGATGGCTCAGCTTGTGTACTTATCGGATGATCAAAAGATTAGCGCGCTTGAGAAAATGCTTCCGGATTCTCTCGTTAGCGATTTAGCCAATTACTATGACGAAGTTTTAGAATTCTCCGATTCCACCTATGAAGACAACTTAAAGAAATTAGGTTGTGTGGATTTAGATGATCCGTTCTCTATTAACATCTTTACTTCCACCTTTGCGGGAAAAGATGTCATTGAAGATGCCATTGCGGACTATAACGCCAAAGTGGATGATATGGAAGAAATTGAATACACCGATTACATTGGTTTGTTGCTTTCTTCCATTACCACCATTATTAATGCTATTTCGTATGTGTTAATCGCTTTCGTATCGGTATCATTGATTGTTTCGTCCATTATGATTGGAGTTATTACCTTAATTTCTGTGCAAGAACGGACCAAAGAAATCGGTATTCTTCGTGCCATTGGTGCGTCGAAGAAGAACGTATCCAGCATGTTTAATGCGGAGACGGTTATTATTGGATTTACATCGGGACTCTTTGGAGTTGTGGTGACCTATCTATTGTGTATCCCCATTAACCTTATCTTGCATGCGTTAACCAACATTAATAATCTTAGTGCAACCTTACCACCTTTGGTAGCACTCATCTTAATTGTTATCAGTCTTTTGTTGACACTCATTGCGGGTATTATTCCGTCGAGAAGTGCGGCAAAGAAAGATCCGGTAGTGGCACTAAGAACAGAATAAAGGGTCAAATATTTAGAAAAGAGGAAAAGCTTTATGAAATGGAGAATGCTTGCACTTGTTTGCGCCTTTGCGTTAGTCATTGCATCCATTCCGGTGGTTTGTCTTGTGTCGGCACAAGATGAGACGTACCGTATGGGGGACGTGAATGACGACGAAGAAATTGATATGAAAGACGTGTTGGCCATTCGCAAACACATTGCGTCGGCTGTCAATCCTGTCAATACGATCACGGCAGACGTCAATGCGGACGAAGAAATTGATATGAAAGACGTGTTGGCGATTCGCAAACGCATTGCCAACATTCCCGTAGATTTTTCGCAACCGAGACCCGAACCGTATTTTGCCGCCGAGACGGATACCAATAACGGTTCTCTTGGTGCTTGGTGGTGGGATTGTACCTATGCAAGACTTCACGATCGCGCTGTGGAAAGACTAGAATTCTTGCAAAAGAACCATTGTACGGAAATCTATGTTTGGTTTGATTATCAAATTATGACCAAAGAAGAAATCGCCGAGTTTGTCCGTTTAGCGGCAGGGTATGGCATTCGTGTGGCATGGCTTTCGGGAGATGTGTACTGGATTATGCCAGAGAATGAGTATTTCTCGGATATGTATGCGGACTTTAAAGCCTACCAAGAATGGGCTCCTAATGATGCCAAACTCTATGCTTTGCATTTAGATGTGGAACCCCATCAGTTGCCAGGTACGGAAGATGGATGGCAACTGTATGCTACCTTTGCTAACAATGTGTGTTCGGAACTTCATACCGATGGCTACCGCATTGAATGGGATATTCCGTATTGGACCGATACCATTGTGGTTGACTTTGGCAACCAAGTACAAGTACCACTTACCAAAGCGCTTATGAATGTTTCGGATTGTGTTACCTTGATGTCCTATCGGGATACCGCTCATGCCATTTTAGAATGTGGCAAAGAGGAAATCGAATGGGCCAAAGAGAGCAATTGTAAACTCATCTTAGGCGCCGAAACCGGAAAAACTTCCGAAGGAGATCGTGTTACCTTCTATGAAGAGGGTAAAGGTAAGTTATATAACGAATTAGCAGAGGTGTTGGCTACATTAGCGCAATCCAATATTCCTGGTGGGTATGGTGTGGCCGTTCACCAAATGGAAAGTTGGAAAAGCCTTAAAAAGGGAAGTGTGGAGGTGACCACCACGCAAAACGGAACGCAAACAACAGGTTCGAATACTTCCGATACGTCGACAACGGTTTCTACCACGACAACAACCACTAGTACTACAACGACTACCACAACGACCACAACCACAACGACACAAAACAATCAAAGCATTCGGGATCGTTCGGCCTATGCGCTTAATAACAGTGGCGCTCCGTATTTAACGTTCCAAGATCCCACCGCGGATGGTACCACCCTTGGTACTTGGTGGTGGTTTGTAGAGGATGCTTTTGATAACAATACTGTTTGCGAAAAGTATTTAAGCTTTTTAGAAGAAAACCGTGTAACAGAAATCTATTTCTATGGCTACGATTATTTAACAGGAAATTCCAAACGTGCTAAACTTCATACTTTTGTGCAAAAAGCTATGAACCATGGCATGGGTGTGGCTATAATTAATGAAGATACGGAAATTACCGAAGCAGGCAACACGGTTATGCAATCCATTGTGTCGGATTATTTAGGTTATGTCAGTGCCTATCCGGACGACAACATGCTTGGTATCCACTTTGACGTTGAACACGTATCGGTGCAAAAATTTGCCAACAATATGGTTTCCCAATTTGATTATGCCACTTCTCGTGGGGTTCCGATTGCTATGGACGTTAACTGCGAAATGGATATTGAAACCCAGCTGACCGTTGGCGGTGTAACCGGAAATATCTACGAAGTTATTGCTGCCCATTGTACTACCCTAACCCTTATGTCGTATCGGGATTCTTATGAAGCCATTATGGAATTGGGAGATGCCGCTTACAAAGCAGCGCTTAAATACAATTGCCAAGTGGTCTTTGCGGTGGAAACCGGTCGGTATGATTTTAACCCACAAGATTGGGAATTCTATCAAGAAACCGCTCAATACATGTATGAAGAAATGCAAAAGATTTACCTGGATTTAGTGGATAGCCATCCACAGGCTGGATTTGGTATGGCCATTCACCAGCACAAAACCTGGTATGAACTTTGCTATCGTGACGTGGTAAACTAAAAAAAGACGTGGATTCTCCACGTCTAATAGACAAAAAATGACGGAGGAACCATTGGTTCCTCCGCTTTTTCTTATACCAATTTGTTCATGACTAAACCGGTAATGAGCTTTGGATAGAAATAGGTGGATTTTTGTGGCATCTTTTCTCCGGCTAAGGCCACGTCTCGGATTTCGCTCACTCTGGTGGGATTTAAGATAAAGCAGCAATCCGCACCGCCGTCGACCAAGTCTTTGGCTTCTTGCATATCCCTTGTATAGGTTAGCCGTCCACCGGCGGCCATAACTTCTTTGTTAATGCCAAAATAGTCTTCGAGTAAGACGGTATGTAATAAGGTAACGTCCAGTTCCCGTAAAGCTTTTGAAGCGTTTGGTAAAAGACTTGCCATGACAGAAATGTCTTTCATAACTAAGAGATAAGAATCTTTCCCATCAAAGTAGCCAAAGGCCTTTCCGTTTCCATCGTAGACGGTTTTGAGTTCTTCGGAAATGGAAGAAAAACTATCCAGTTTAGTCACATAGAAATAGTCTTTCGCTTTTGCTAGGAAGTCACCGCTTTCAAAACCTTTCGTATTTTGAATGACACGGTGGGTGGGGAAGACCACGAGTCCTTTGTTTTGTAAACTGCATAAGAACATCATCATACTGTCACTGGTACCGAGTTCTAAACCTTGGTCGATACGATGTTGTTTATACCGTAAGGCGGTTTCATAACGATGGTGACCGTCTGCAATGTATAGCTTTTTATCCGCAAACAAAGAGACGATGGTCTGTACTTCTTTTCCATCTTTAACCACCCAAAGACGATGGGTGACCTGATCATCATCGGTAAAAGTGGTGGCAGGGGTATCGGTGCAAAGGGTTTGCAAGATGGATTCTACCGCGTTATCGCTATCATCATAGAGGGAATACACTTGGCTAAAATTGCATTCGGTGGCACACATGAGGTTAAAGCGATCTTCTTTGGCTTTTGAAAGTGTTTCTTCGTGGGGAAGGACAATGCCTTTGGAAAATTCTTCTAGATGGACCGAACAAATAAAGCCACGCAGTTTATAGGAGATATTTTCAACCATAAACTCTTCTTCGTAAATATAGATAGCAGGTGTTTCATCTTTTTTAAGGAGACCTTCTTCCATCCAACTTTGTAGACAACTTTGGGCTTCTTTATAAGGGTCTTGCCCTTCTTTGGGAAGTTCTAAACGGATAATGTTGTGAGGGTTTTCTGCTAAGTAGTTTTTGCGTTGTTCCTCACTGATAATGTCGTAGGGAGGACAGCATAGTTCTCTCGATTTTCCTGCTTTTTCCGTAAACCGTAAGGCTTTAAAGGGGGCAATTTTTGCCATGGGTTTTCACCTGCTTTCCTAAACTTTTTCTATTCTAAAATCTTTTCTAGTTTTAGTCAATGGATATTCCTATTAAATACGGACAAAATCGTAGTAAAAATGGTTTTAAATGTTGATTTTATATATTAAGTGTGCTAATCTTTTTAAGGTTTAAAATTTATAAAAAGGTGGTAAAACTATGGCTTCTTTGAAGGGTGCTTGCATCATTGGTCAATCCGGTGGACCAACCTCGGTTATCAATGCTAGTGCGTATGGCGCAATTAAAACTGCTCTCGAGAGCGAAGACATTACAGCCGTTTATGGCGCATTAAATGGAATTAAGGGTGTTCTCAACGACAATCTCATTGATATGTCGAAAGAAGATCCAGAAGAATTAGAACTTCTTAAATTTACACCATCTTCTGCTTTGGGTTCCTGCCGTTATAAATTAAAGGATCCCGATGATGACGATACCGATTACAAACGCATTTTAGAAATCTTCCAAAAATACAACGTTCGTTATTTCTTCTATAACGGTGGTAACGACTCCATGGATACTTGCAATAAGATTTCTAAATTTATGCTTCAAAATGGTTACGAATGCCGCGTGATGGGTATTCCGAAAACCATTGATAATGACTTAGATGGTACCGATCACTGCCCAGGCTATGCTTCAGCTGCGAAATATATTGCCACTTCCATGATGGAAATTTATCGCGATGCTCGTGTGTACGATACCGGTATGATTACCGTTGTGGAAATTATGGGCCGTAACGCTGGATGGTTGACAGCAGCTGCTGCTTTGGCCGGCTATAAAGGAAATGGTGCAGATCTTATTTACTTGCCAGAAGTGGATTTTGATATGAATAGCTTCATTTCGAAAGTGCAAGAAATCTATGACAGAAACGGTAAATGTATTGTGGCCGTTTCGGAAGGCATTCACGATAAAGACGGCAAATACATTGCTGAGTATGCCACCACAGCTGCCCAAGCAAAAGATAGCTTCGGCCATGCCCAAATGGGTGGTTTAGCTGCTTACTTAGCCGGGGTTCTTCAACAACAAACCGGTGCCAAAGTACGTGGTATTGAGTTGAGCCTTCTTCAAAGATGTGCTGCTCACTGTGCTTCGCAAACCGATATTGACGAATCCTTCAGTTCCGGTAAAGCTGCGGTCGAAAACGCTTTGGCTGGTGTGACCGACAAGATGGTCGGTTTTGAACGTTCTGTGGATAAGAATGGTAACTATGTTTGCAACATTAAACTCTTTGATTTAACGGTGGTTGCTAACACCGAAAAGAAAGTTCCATTGTCCTGGCTTAACAAAACCCAAGACGGCTTAAACGACTTATATATCGATTATGCTTTGCCGCTTATTCAGGGCGAAACCAAGATGGTCAAAGAAGATGGCTTGCCACGATTTGCTAACTTAAAGAAAGTTCGCGTGTAAGATAACAAATTAGACGGGAAGAATTCTTCCCGTCTCTTTCTTTATGTCCTATAAAAGTAAGTAACCCGGATTCGTTTGAATCCGGGTTACTATATTAAAAGTATGAAGGTGAAAAGGAAACTGTCAAAATTAAGAATCAGATTTCTCTGATTTTTTTATCTGTGATCCCAAGTAGATTAACAACTGGCCAGGAACACAAATTAAGAATAATAAGGGATATTCGGTGAACCAGGTTAGGAAAACGGCTAGAACCAATCCCCACATAATAAGAGATACAGAAATTAAAATGCCAAGTTTTTGTTTGTATAGAATACTGAAAACTAGGAAAGCTATTGCGGATAGGGGAATCGCATAAATCAAAACGATCCACGGATTATCCATAACTTCTAATTCTGCATAACTGAATGCTACGAAAATGAATGTACACAAGAACCAAACAACCGAAACTGCTAACATCGAAATAATGAGGTGATTTCTTCTTTTGTTCTTTTCGAATAAAATGTTTTGCTCGATGAACTCGGAATGATCTTCTTTTAAAAGATAATCAACAGGGACTTCAAAGACATCCGCGATTTCCTTTAAAACAACGACATCAGGGAGAGAATCTCCACGTTCCCATTTGGAAACTGCCTTGTCGGAGTAGTTAAGGGAGTCGGCTAATTGCGCTTGAGTTAAGCCTGCACTTTTGCGTAAATTCACTATGTTTTTCGCAATTGTCTCTTTGAGCATAATCTCGATTCCTCGCGCATAGTTTGAGAGGTTTTCTCTTATCTTGCCACTACTATATCACGAAAAATGACAAAAATCAAGCGTTTTTTGAAAAAAATCTATTTTCAGGAGAAAAATTTTTACAAATTCTACTGTCAGTATACAAGGAGTAGAGAAAAATACCGTCGGTATAGAGTGATAATATGTCTATTTTTGATATAATAAAACACGAAAAGGAGACCACTCAAACCTATTACGGAGGATTTGAGTGTGGGCACGTCCTCATTCGGAGGGTTCGTCCCCAGATTATCTCGATCAGCGAGATAGAATGCTTCTGTTACACCTTAGCAAAGTTTGGATAGGTTTCTATCTGGTGTAGCACAGCATAAAAAAGCAAGGATAAAACGAATGGTTCGTTTTATCCTTTTCTTTTTTTTTGTCATTTTGTATAACGTGCTATTTATTTTAATTATCCCTTTTGTATATTCCAAATTACATAAAGAGGGGGTGGGTAGGGTTAAACCGTATAAGTCGCTGGTACGTTTTTCAATTTCCCAGATTTGTTTTCCATTGTCATCAAGTTCTCCAACTTTTGATACTCTGGAAATAACGGGGAGGGTACATCCTTTTTTCTTTGCAAGTCGTAAAAGATCCATTCCAACTTCTGTGGCTCCCAGTGGGCGTATATAGGGAGGAAGGCCTTTTGTATCCTTTTTTGAAATATCTAAATAAGCACACCAAAGAATGCGTTGTAAACGAGTGAGAGGATAACGCTTTGTTTTGCATGTATCCAGTAGTTCTTTTACGGTTGCGGATTTTTGCACCGCCTCATAAAAACGATTCTCTAATCCCTCTGAAATACCCGGAAAATTTAAAAAGTCTTCAGGGGACATTTGTCGCAACTTATACAAAAGCGCTCGTTCTGAATTCTCTATGGAGGAGGGACAGAACCCTTCTTTAATAGCTTCGTTTAGAATATCCCGTGTTTCTCCTGGTATAAACGGTAAGGCATTAACATAGTGGTTTTCTCTTAAAAGATTGCGAATATAGCTGGCGGATGCCAAATCACCAAGTGGTTTTTGGGAATCGTGTTCGACGCCTTCCCTTTTTTTTGTGTAAAACTGTATGGAAGAGTTTAAATCATGTAAGGCTTTTAGATATTCAATGCCAAGGGTATTGTTTGGCTGTTCCAAAATAGAGGCGGTTTTAGTTCCTAAAATCTCTTCTAAGGCCTTTTGCTGTGCCTGGGCATAGGAAATACCGCCTGGGATATGGTAACGCAAAAGAGACTGATATTTGTCCGTTTGCATAGTTTGGCTTACCTTGTTGAGAATTTCTGTATCGCCGCATTCGCTACCGAAGGCGAGGATGTCCACAACTTGCAAAGCATTTAAAAGGGAAATGCTACCCTTGGCAAAGTGCTCGGCGGACTGTAAGACCCAAGGGGTGGGCAGTTCTATCACCAAATCCACACCACCTGCCAAAGCGGCTTTTACGCGGTCGTATTTTGAGAGAATGGCGGGTTCTCCACGCTGGACAAAGTTCCCACTCATCACCGCTACAATATGGGTGGCATGAACGGGGCCTAAGGGATCCCGTAAATGTTCGATGAAACGTGCATGTCCGTTATGAAAGGGATTAAATTCTGCAACAATGCCGACGGTTTTCAATAAAATCCTCACCTCCAAACTCTTGATAATAGACAGATTTCGTACTATAATATTATAGATTTATTTTAGCAGAAAAGCAAGGGAGCAAAGTCATGAAGATTTTAGTTATTAACGCCGGTAGTTCTTCGCTTAAGTATCAATTGATTGATATGGAAAACGAGAGCTTATTGGCCAAAGGTTTGTGCGAGAGAATTGGGATTGACGGTCGTTTGACCCATAAACCACAAAATGGAAAAGCCTCTTTTGAACAAGATATGCCTTTCCCAACCCATAAAGAAGCCATTGAAGCCGTTTTGGATAAGTTAGTCAGTGCCGAGTACGGTGTGGTGGATTCCATGCAAGAAATTGGTGCGGTTGGCCATCGGGTCCTTCATGGAGGTATTAAGTTTACAAAATCTTGCCTAGTGGATGATGCTTGTGAGGCTGCCATCAAAGAATGCTTCCCGCTAGGTCCGCTTCACAATCCTGCCAATTTAATGGGCATTAAAGCCTGTCAAGCGGTTATGCCTGGCACGCCACAAGTGGCTGTATTTGATACTTCGTTTGGTATGGATATGGCTCCCAAAGCCTATATGTATGCACTTCCATACGAGTATTACGAAAAGGATTCGTTACGTCGCTATGGTTTCCACGGTACTTCCCATCGGTTCGTATCGGCTCGTGCGGTGGAAATGTTTGGAAACGATGAAAATCTTCGTGTGATTAACTGCCATTTAGGCAATGGTTCTTCTGTTTCGGCCAGTATTGGCGGGAAATGCGTGGATACTTCCATGGGCTTAACGCCTTTGGCCGGTGTTCCCATGGGAACCCGTTCGGGAGATTGTGATCCTGCCATTTTACAATTCATTATGAATAAGTATGGCTATAGTGTGGACGAAATGCTCACCATTATGAACAAAAAATCCGGTGTGTTAGGACTCTCCGGTGTGTCTTCGGACTTCCGAGATTTGGAATCTGCTTACAAAGAAGGTAACGAGCGTGCCGGCTTAGCACTGGATAAATTTGCGTATGAAGTGAAAAAATATGTTGGTTCCTACATTGCCGCCTTGGGTGGTGTGGATGTTCTTACCTTTACAGCCGGTGTTGGTGAAAATTCTTCTACCATGCGTGCACGAATCTGTGACGGTTTGGAATGCTTTGGCATTAAGATGAGTTCGGAGAGAAACGATGTGCATGGAGAGGAAGCGCTCATCTCTGCGGACGATTCCAAAGTGAAAGTGTACGTCATTCCTACCAACGAGGAACTGATGATTGCTAGAGACACCAAAGCTATCGTGGATGCTCTGTAAGACGGAAATCATAAAAGGACTTGAGAAAATCTCAAGTCCTTTTTCTTATGCGTGATAGAGTTTTTGGGTTTGGTATTCGGGGGTACAGGTCAGCTGAATACCTAACTTTTTGAGCACTTTGTCATCTACCTGGGATAAGATGACCGAAGAGTGCATTTCGCAGTTTTGTAATTTGGGTAGTTGATCAAGGGCGTTTTTTGCTTTTTCATCGGTTGCCGCACAAACCGCTAAAGCTAAGAGAATCTCTTCTACGTGAAGTCGTGGGTTGTGGTTACCAAGAGGCCCGACTTTTAAGTTTTGAATGGGTTCTAAGACTTCTGGAGATAACAGCTTTACATCGTCTGCAATCCCGGCTAATCGTTTTAATGCATTTAATAACATTGCTGAACAAGCGCCCAGTAAATCAGAGGTTTTTCCGGTTACCACATAGCCATCGTGTAGTTCAATGGCGGCGGCGGGGCTCTTATTGATAAAAGCAATGCCTTCGGCGGCACTGATAACGGGACGGTCTTTTTCAGAAAGACCGGCTTTTTTCATTAGTAAATCGAGTTTGTACACGGTTTCTTCGGTCGCCATGCCTTGTTTTTGATCGCAAAGAGTACGGTAGTACCGACGAATGATTTCTTGGTTGGCGGCATCGCAACAAACTTTGTCATCGATGATGGCTTTGCCAGCCATATTCACACCCATATCGGTGGGGGATTCGTAAGGGCAAGATCCATAGATTTGTTCAAAGGTGGCTTTTAAAACCGGGAAGATTTCCACGTCGCGGTTATAGTTAACGGTGGTTTCGCCGTAGGCGGCTAAGTGGAAGGGGTCAATCATATTCACATCGTTTAAATCGGCCGTGGCAGCCTCATAAGCCAAATTGACAGGGTGATTTAACGGAATGTTCCAAATGGGGAAGGTTTCAAACTTTGCATAACCGGCTTTGATGCCACGAATATGTTCGTGGTATAACTGGGATAAACAGGTGGCCATTTTTCCGGATCCTGGTCCGGGGGCGGTGATAACGACTAGTTGACGAGAGGTTTCGATGTATTGGTTTTTCCCAAATCCTTTTTCGCTAACGATAAGGGGGATGTTGGAGGGGTACCCATCGATAGGATAATGACGATATACTTTTACCCCGAGGGTTTTTAAACGTTGCTCAAATTGAATGGCAGCGGGCTGTTCGGCGTAGCGGGTTAACACCACACTTCCTACAAAGAGATCAATACCACGGAAGGCATCAATTAACCGTAAAACATCCAAATCATAAGTGATACCAAGGTCACCTCGGACTTTATTCTTTTCAATGTCTCCGGCGTTGACCACAATGATGATTTCGGCTTCGTCTTTTAGTTCGTGAAGCATGGAAAGTTTGCTATCCGGTTTAAAGCCGGGAAGCACACGAGAGGCGTGATAATCATCAAAGAGCTTTCCACCAAACTCTAAGTATAATTTACCACCAAATTGTGCAATACGCTCCCGAATATGTTGTGATTGTAGCTTTACATAACAGTCATTATCAAACCCAATTTTGTTCATGTTCTTTTCACCCTCTAGTCATTCATAATACGTTTTTCATTATACAAAAATGGGTCATTACTTTCAAGAAAAAAACGTGAAAAAATCGCAAAAAAAGAGGGGGACTTGTCTTTGATATGTACCCTCTTTACTGGACAAACCAGTAAGGAGGGTATTTTTGTGCGTTACAGTTATGAGTTTAAAAGAAAATGTGTTGAATTGTATTATCGTGGTGAATATCCTGATACTCCCAAAGGAATAAGTACAGATAAATTTCACGATAAGATACGTGAATGGGTTAGGATTGATGAGGCTTGCGGCCCAGATGCTTTGCGACATAATAATCAGAATAAAGAATGGACTCCAGAAGAACGTTATGCTTTAGTTGCTAAGGTTCTAGCAGGAGAATCTGTTCTCTCTGTTGCTATTTCAGCGGGTATTAATAATGGTCAACTTTATCAATGGGTTCACAAATATAAGATTTACGGTTATAATGGTCTTATACTTAAGAAAGGTCGTAAACCAAAGGATCTAGATATGAAAAAGGTAGGAACCAGAAAGCCACCAAAGCCTAATGAATCAGAGTATGAAGAACTAATCCGATTAAGGGCTGAAAATGAATATATGAAAGCTGAAATCGAAGTGATAAAAAAAGAGATCGCCTTGAGAGAAGAAAAGGAAGCTGCGCGTCTCAAGGCGAAAAAGCAGCAATCATCAAAGAACTCAGGGAAAAAGGATACCAACTAAAGTATCTTCTTAAAGCTATGCCCATGTCTAAATCAACTTACTATTATGAGATAAGTAAGGAAGACGTTGTTGCTGTACGCAATAAAGAAATACTAGATGAAATAAAAAGTATTTTTGAATCGAATAGGCGAAGGTATGGTGTGAGACGTGTACATCAGGAGTTGGTTAATCGTGGATATCGTGTGAATCATAAACGTGTCCAGCGTCTTATGCATAAATCTGGATTAATGGGCAAACGTCCAAAGGAGAAATACCACTCATATAAGGGTGAAGTAGGAA
>JAGCZP010000023.1 GCA_017959985.1 Clostridia bacterium
CTTCATTTTTCCCTTAGAACGGGTATAAACATCTAGCCAAGTCATTAAAGCTGGAATCGAAAAGACCGCTAAAATGTCATAAACATAGCGGTAATGCACGCCCGTACAGGTGTCCACCCAAGCAACAAGGAGACAAAGAATTGGAATGCATAAAAAACTTAATGTTTTTCCGAGATCTTTCTTGAAAGAACAAACCGCCGGAGAGAAGAACGCCATAATCGTTGCTGGATATGCAAGAACGCCAAGGCACTTATCGACGTACAAGTACCGACCGTAATCCATTGTATAATAACTCGCCTTCAGCCAAGGGAAATTGCCCCCATAAGACGGACCTTGTACAAAGTAATGAATAAAAGCGTAAGGAAGCATTTTAAGAGACATTGTGTATTCCCTACAATCATGTACCGTCAATTGATAACTATTTCCAAAATCAAACGGTCCACTAAACCGAGCACCATTATACCACATAATAGCTAAAGCCCCTAACACTACTGGGGTGCCAAGATACACAAGAGATGGAAGCCACACTTGGATTTTTCCTTGTTGAAAAATGTCAAAGAAAACAAGTGGTAAAAAACCCATAAATGCAAGAGCCATAGACGGTCTGGAAGCCACAATCAGCACATAACTAATCCCAGACAAAACCCATAAAGTGTTCTTTGCCCATTTTTTCTTGACTTCCAATGCCTTCAATGCAAAATACAAAAAGGCAAATCCAGAAGCAAGCCCTGATAAAAGTGGAATCATATACATTTTGGAATCGGACAAGCAAGTGAATATGTTTGCAAGAAGTATTAACGTAAAGGATGCCACCGAAACCATCCACAGCGGAGCTTTCGGTGCTAATCTTCTCGCCAATGCAAACGCTGCCAAGACGCCAAACACAACTGCATAAATGGAAATAATCATACTTGCCGTCACATTATCCGGCATTAACCCTGTCACAAAGTAAAATGGAATATAGGTGGTCAGTACCGGAGCAATTCCAAAATAGCAATAATACCTGTTGTTATAAAAGGCGGTATCCCACAAGAAATAAAGCTTACCATCGCGTCCTTCCGGATTGTAAGGATTCTCTAACGCCAAAAGTTCTTTAGACGGCTCAATATCCAAGGATAATCTACCCTTTAACACCGCATCGGCATATTGAACATATTGCGGTTGGCCATATAAGTCATTAGGCTTTGCGGTATATTCCATTGTTTGGCAGTTGGGAAGCGCACAAAGACAAATCACAATGCCCAAAACCATTGTTAATGCACAATACCATGCAGCCCAATGCTTAAAAACAAAGCGATCAAAAAATAAATCGAGTTTTCTTTTCGCTTTTTCGTCCATTTGGTCTCCTCCCTTAGTTGGAAATCTCATGGGCAATTTCAAAACGATCTTTCGGGAACATCTTCTTCATAGATAAAGCTTGTTCAATATCATAATCTTCAATGCGATCATCTTGGCAAGCCACTACACGATTGCTCTTTCCAAGCAATAACAATTCCACTGATCTATGACCCATTTCACTTGCCATATTTCTATCAAATGCTGTTGGAGAGCCACCACGTTGTACGTGACCTAAAATGGTTGCGCGGGATTCCACACCGGTAATCTCCTCAATCTTTTTCGCCAAGTCGGTTGTGTGTCCAACGCCTTCCGAAACGACAAAGATAAAGTGTTTTTTACCTGTTTTGGAGATTTCCTTCATACGATCAATGATATCTTTATCAAAATCAAATTTCACTTCAGGGACAATAATCCCGGTGGCACCAACCGCCAAACCGACAGCCAAAGCCAACTCGCCGGAATGACGTCCCATAACTTCCACTAAGCTACAACGATCGTGGGATTGTGCTGTGTCTCTAAGTTTATCAATCATCTCTACACAGGTATTCATGGCCGTATCGAAGCCAATGGTGTGTTCACAGCAAGAAATATCGTTATCAATGGTTGCGGGGACACCAATGCAAGGAAATCCTTTACGACATAAGTCTTGCGCGCCACGGAAAGTCCCGTCACCACCGATACAAACCAAACCATCAATTTGATGATCTTTTAAGATATCTGCCGCAGCCGTCACCCCTTCTGGCGTAGCAAAAGACTTACTACGAGCCGTGTACAGCATGGTTCCCCCACGATGGATAATGTCTGCCACGCTACGAAGAGACAATTCCTGAATTTCGTCCTTTAAAAGACCGTGGTATCCGCGACTAATTCCATAGACTTCCAGTCCCCTGGAAATACCGGTACGTACAACCGCACGAACCGCTGCGTTCATACCAGGGGCATCGCCACCACTTGTCAATACTGCAATTCTTTTAATAGCCATACTATCATATCCTCTATTGAAAACTATTGTTTATTATAATGCTTTCCCTATGTTTTTCAAGTGGAAAATCACTGAAATGCGACATTCTCTTTTCCGAGAATGTTACGAAGTTCTTGCATCATCGTTTCATCCTGTTTTGCACAAGTAATCCCGGATACTTTTAACATCTTTCCTGTATCCATACAGCGAAGATACACATTTTGATTCCCCTGATGGTTTGAAAGAACATCCTTACAACGATTCCAGTCATCTCCAGATAAAGAAGATACCTTCAAGAAGAGTCCGGTTAGCGATTTCTTTTGTGGCATAGATTCTTTCTTTTTGCTATAAGAAAACGACTTATTCCCAAAAAGTTGGTTTAACCCGTCCGTTAGGGATTCTCCTGGTGCTGGTGCTTTAACTACATGCTCAACCACCAATTTGGCTTCCTCATCTTCCCGTGCGGAAATACGACCAAACAAAAGCAAGGCGCCTCCCTCTCGCAAAAGTTTTTCATATAGCGCAAAAGCTTTATCGAACACCAACAAGCCAATCGTTCCATAACAGTCTTCTGCCACGGCTGTGGCCATCATCCTGTTTTGCTTGGTAGTACGGGATTTAAACTCATCTAACACACTTAAAATCGCCACGATTTTTCCATCCACCGCATCGAATCCTTTATCCTCAATGTCTTGGAAAATCTGATCAATCGGCGTTAGACGGCTATCCTCGTACGCATAATTATAAGCCGAAAGCGGGTGTCCAGAGAGATACAGTCCCGTAATCTCTTTTTCATACTCGAATTTTTCGTCTTGAGACATTTCCTCTGCATAAGGCAACTCGTATTCTTTCGATTGATCTTCCTCATCAAAGAACCCCAGTTGTCCACGTTCAGTTCGTTTGTTGAGTTCCTCACAAGTTTCTAAGATATACGAATATCCCATTAATAACCGATTCCGGTTTGGCTCCAGTTCGTCCAAAGCGCCACATTTTATAAGGGATTCCATAGCGCGACGATTAAATTCTTGGTATTTCACCATCCGTCTTGTAAAATCCGAAAAGGACGTATACGGTCCATTCTCTTCCCGTTCTTGAGCTATTCGTTCCGAAACCGCTCTGCCCATGTTTTTAATGGCAAGCAAACCAAAACGGATATTATCGCCTTCAACTGAGAAATCGGAGAAACTATGGTTGATAGAAGGTGGCAGGGTTTGAATGCCCAATTGATGGCATTCTTCCATATACCGCGGCACTTTTCCTTTTTCCATCAAAGAACTGGTCAAAAGTGCGGCCATGTATTCTTGCGGATACATACATTTTAAGTAGGCCGTGCGATATGCAACCACCGCATAGGCCGCTGCGTGAGATTTGTTAAAGGCATACTCTGCAAAGGTTGACATTTGATTAAATAACTCGTTAGCGAGATTGGCACTGACACCTCTGCGTACGCAGCCATCCACTTTAACGGATCCTTCTTCTTCCAATCCATTAATGAAGACTTCTCGTTCTCTTTCCAGCACATCCTTTTTCTTCTTACTCATGGCTTTCCGAACAATATCGGCTCGACCAAGAGAATATCCTGCCAAGGAACGGAAAATCTGCATGACCTGTTCTTGGTAAATAACCACACCGTCCGTTGCCTTTAAAATCGGCTCTAGTTGCGGTGTCAAATACTGTGTCAATTCCGGATGATTTCGGTTTTGCACAAATTGAGGAATATAATCCATTGGTCCCGGTCGATACAGCGAAATTGCCGAAATAATATCCTCAAAATTCCTCGGTTTCATCTGCACCAGCATACGGCGCATGCCAGAAGATTCTAACTGGAAGACACCACTACATTGTCCCTGTGCTAGCATTTGATAAACTTTGGGCTCGTCAAAAGATATATTCTCAATATCAAAATCCGGGTTTTTCTTTTGAATGAGTTTTTGTGCATTCTCAATAATGGACAAGTTGGAAAGCCCCAAAAAGTCCATTTTCAAAAGACCAAGTCTCTCGAGATTGGTCATGTTGTATTGCGCAGCCACCAAATCCCCGTTCATACAAAGCGGTACATACTCCGCAACCGGCAAGTCGGTAATGACAACACCTGCAGCGTGCGTTGAAGCGTGTCGAGGCATTCCTTCCACTTTTTTTGCTTTTTCAATGAGTGTCTTAACCGTTTCATCCGACTCGTACAATTCTCGAAGTTCCTTAGAGAACTTCAGCGCTTTATCGAGCGTCACATCTTTTTCGTCGGGAATGACCGTTGGAATCAGTTTTGCCACCTTATCGGAGACAGAATACGGAAGTCCCATTACCCGTGCAACATCTCGAACCGCCGCACGCGGTTTTAAAGTTCCAAAGGGAACAATTTGCGACACATGGTCCGCTCCGTATTTTTCAATAACATAATCCACCACTTGTTGGCGCTTAGTATCCGAAAAATCCACATCAAAGTCAGGCATGCTAACCCGTTCCGGATTTAAAAACCGCTCAAAAAGAAGGTTATATTTCATAGGATCAATGTTTGTGATTCCAATACAATACGCACAAAGACTACCCGCACCGGATCCACGCCCTGGGCCCACAGGAATATCGTGTGTTTTGGCATAATGAACATAATCGTACACGATGAGATAATAATTGACATACCCCATCGATTCGATAATCTCCATCTCATAGTGTAGTCGGTCTCTTAATTCCTGTGATGGCGTACCAAAACGTTTTACAAGACCATCTTCACATAGCTTTCTAAAATACGCCGTGCTATCTCCGCCAGGCGCGTCAAAACGCGGCAATTTGGTATGACCAAATTCAAACTCCACATGACAACGCTCAGCAATCTTCACCGTATTGTCTGCAGCCTCCGGAACTTCCGGGAATAAACTGCGCATCTCTTCTTCGGATTTTACATAGAATTCGTCCGTTTCAAACGCCATTGCTGGTGGGTTTTCTAACGTTGAACCCGTCTGAATACAAAGCAAAATTCGTTGTGCCTCGGCATCTTCTTTTTCAAGATAATGGGCATCATTTGTACAGACAAGCGGAATATCCAGTTCTTTAGATAATTTCACAATTTGCGGATTAATCGCTTTTTGATCAGGAATTCCATGATCTTGTAATTCTAAATAATAGTTGTCCTTTCCAAATAAATCCCGGTACCACATCGCCGTTTTCTTGGCACTCTCATAATCGTTGGCCATCAAAGCACGCGGAATTTCCCCTGCTAAACAAGCCGATAACGCAATTAGGCCTTCATGATACTTTTCTAGCAATTCATGGTCAATCCGGGGTTTAATATAAAACCCTTCCGTCCAGGCCTTGGAAACCATTTTTATAAGATTTTGATACCCGGTATTGTTTTCGCAAAGAAGAACTAAGTGACAGTATTCATTGTCGGTTCCGTGTTCCTTATCAAATCGCGTTCTAGGAGCCACATAAACCTCACAGCCAATAATGGGCTTGATTCCTTGTTCCTTTGCCTCATCGTAAAAGTCAATCACTCCATACATTGCCCCGTGGTCGGTAATGGCAATGGCGTCTTGTCCTAGTTCTTTTGCACGATCAATAAGACCCTTCGCGAGAATTCTCTTTTTCTTCGTATCCGGGTCTTTTTCTGTAATAGCTTTCACGCGGCAAGCGCCGTCTAAAAGACTATATTCACTATGCACATGTAAATGGCAAAAACTCATGAATGATAAACCTCAATCCTTATTTGGCTTGAATCGACATGGTGTATTCACTCGGTGTCATTCCCGTTACTTGTTTAAAATGACGGGAGAAATAGTGAACCGAAGCGTATCCTAAGTGATCCGCAATTTGGGTAATGTTGTAATTGCCCTCACGCATCAATTGTTTAGCCGTATCAATCTTCATCAGACGATAATAGCTCATAACCCCATAACCGGTAACGGATTTAAAAATGGTTTTAAGATTTGTGGCACTTTGTGCAGAGAAACGGCACACTTGTTCGAAAGTTAAGTTGCCGCAAATATTCTCTTGCATATAATCCATAACACGATTTACTAAATCGTTATTGGCACGCACTTTCATAGAGGACAAAATCTTCGGTGTGGTCTCTTGGCCATGTTCACGGCGAAGCAAACGAATCAACATGGTCTCTAAGAGAAGTTCAATCATTTGCTCTCCACCAATACTATGGTTTTCCGCAATGGTTAATCCATTAGAATACGGATCATCAAGTGGAGAAGAAAATACATTTCTTGCCTCTTTAATAATTTTGGAGAGTAATTCTTTATCTCCCTCATTAATAGCTAAACGTTTTCCTGCAAACCAATCCATAGATTTGGAATCGGTACCAAAGGAAATAACCACCATATTGGGAGCAACAACGCCATTGGCAAAAGCAGCATGAGATGTGTTGGGTTTATGGAAAAAGATTTCTCCTTGGCGAAGCGCATACCGCACATCTCCCGACACGACGGTTGCCTCTCCCTTATCCACATACACCAGTTCCCAGAAATTATGTTTTTCCGGTTCAAAGTTAAAGTTTTTTCCATATTCGAAGTAGTGAACAGTAACTAGGTAATCAATTTCAATTTCTTTTTTTAGTACGGTTTTAATATATTCCATAATGTTCTCTCCTTCTCCTTACACAATATAGTTTAGTTGTCCCACAACAGTTCCGTCTTTGATAAACAAACGAGGAACTCGTTTTCCGATTTCACAAACCGCTTCATAATTAATGGTATCCGACCAGGAAGCAAATTCTTCTACCGAGATACAACCTCCTTCGTCACACCAAAAGACAACCACCGTATCATCCGCTTGAATATTGGAAATTCCGGTCACATCTAACATACATTGGTCCATACAAATCCGACCAACCACCGGCACACGATGCCCATGGATGAGCATGTACGCACGGTTAGAAAGTCTTCTGGAATAACCATCAGCGTAGCCAATCGGCACCGTTGCTAAAGTTTCTTCTTCCGATGTTGTATAGATTCTTCCGTAACTGACCGTCTCACCCATCGGCACTTGCTTAACCATGGATATTTTGGTTTTTAAAGCCATTACCGGTTTTAGAGGAATAATATCTTTTAGATAATCCGAAGGGGTCATTCCATAAAGAATCAACCCTGGGCGAACCATATCCATATGCATTTCTGGGTAAAGAAGGGTGGCGGCAGAATTGCAACAATGTTTTAATGGGAATGTAATGCCACGATCGCGCAACTTACTGATTAAATCACGGAAACAATTAAACTGCGTCCGGGTAAATTCTTCGCCCTCTTGTTCATCCGAAACCGCAAAGTGTGTAAAAATACCCTGGGCGTTTAGATTCGTCAAAGAAGCAATCTCAGCAATTTCCTCCACAGCTTGCAAATCCTTATGCACATCGTGGTAGAAAAATCCCACACGTGACATACCCGTATCCACTTTAATATGCACAAGAACCCGCACATTCGCCTTTTCGGCTTGTGCATTTAGTCGTTTACCATATTCGGCGGAAACCACCGTTTGTGTAAGATTAAAAGATGTTAAACGAGCCGCCTCTTCCACAGGCGTATAAGACAAAATAAGGATAGGCTCGGTAATCCCCTCTTGGCGCAATTGAATGGCTTCTTCAATGTTGGAAACGCCAAACCAATCCGCTCCCGCTTTACGCAGCGTTCTTGCGGCTTCTGCGGCTCCATGGCCATAAGCATCGGCTTTTACAATACCCATGATACGACAACCTGGAGAGACTTTTTTGCGAATTTGCTTAAAATTTTCCGACAAAGCATCCAAATCAATTTCTGCCCATGTTCTCTTTAACCAGTGTTCCATAACGCAGCTGCCTTTCGTTCAAAAAAAATAGGTCAGCGATTTGTACAATCACTGACCTATATTATACCTTTTTTTTACTAAAAATACAACACTATTTCACAAATCCAGAGGACTTATCTTTTTGAATAACGTCGTGAGCGCCACCCTCCACAATACTGGTTGCGGAAACAAGGGTTAATTTGGCTTTCTTTTGCAATTCTGGAATGGTTAACGCACCGCAGTTACACATGGTGGATTTTACTTTCGAGAGCGATAAATCCACATTATCTTTCAAGCGACCAGCATATGGGACATACGAATCGACCCCTTCTTCAAAGGATAATTTCTTATCCCCACCAAGATCATACCGTTGCCAGTTACGGGCTCTGGCCGAACCTTCGCCCCAGTACTCTTTATAGTAGGTACCATTTAAACTCACACGATTGGAAGGACTTTCATCAAAGCGAGCAAAGTAACGACCTAACATTATAAAATCAGCGCCCATGGCAAGAGCCAATGTCATATGATGATCATGAACAATACCACCATCCGAACAAACAGGGATATACACACCGGTTTCTTTAAAGTAGCGATCTCGCTCCGCACAAACTTCCATTAAAGCAGTTGCTTGTCCACGGCCAATGCCCTTGGTTTCACGGGTGATACAAATGGACCCACCGCCGATACCCACTTTAACAAAATCCGCACCACAGTCGGCTAAGAAACGGAAACCTTCTGCATCTACCACGTTGCCGGCCCCAACCTTCACGGTATCTCCGTAACGCTCGCGAATCCATTCAATGGTTAATTTTTGCCAATCCGAGAATCCTTCGGAGGAGTCAATACAAAGGACGTCCGCACCGGCATCGATTAACGCAGGAACACGCTCCGCATAATCTCTTGTGTTAATACCAGCGCCAACCACATACCGCTTTTGGCTATCCAGTAATTCATTGGGGTTTTGTTTATGAGAATCGTAGTCTTTTCTAAAGACCATGTAACAAAGTTGACCAGCATCATTAATGATAGGCAAAGAGTTTAATTTGTTATCCCAAATAATATCGTTGGCAACCTTTAAGGTGGTTCCCTCTTTTGCCCAAATCAATTTTTCAAAAGGTGTCATAAAGGTCTCCACTTTTTCGTCTGGAGACATACGGCTGACACGATAATCACGGCTAGTAATAATACCAAGAAGTTTTCCTTCCGATGTGCCATCTTCCGTAACCGCAATGGTCGAGTGCCCGGTGGCTTTTGTCAAGGCAATGACATCCGCCAGTGTTGCATCAGGGCGGATATTCGAATCACTCTTAACAAAACCGGCTTTATAGGTTTTGGCGCGATTAACCATCGCCGCTTCGTCCTCAACACTTTGTGAACCGTAAATAAACGATACGCCACCTTCCGTTGCTAAGGCCACCGCTAAACGATCCCCTGAGACCGATTGCATAATCGCCGAAACCAACGGGATATTTAAGGAAATGGATGGTTCCTCCCCTTTTTTGAATTTTACCAGTGGTGTTTTCAGACTTACGTTAGCTGGCACACACTCACTGCTCGAATGTCCTGGAATCAACAGATACTCGTTAAAAGTATGTGAAGGTTCGTTAATAAAAGTTGCCATGATTTCGTCCTCCTCTATGATTTATCTTTTGGCTTCCAATGAATAGAATCCTCTGTTAACTGTTTGATATCCTTATCGGATAACGTTTCTTGTCTTCCCCACAAGGCTAAGTATTCCATCGCTCCATTATTTCCATAAATCGGAGATACCATGAGTCCTTGTAGATATAAGTGATGCTGGTTTGCACTAGCAATCAAATCTTGAAATACACAAGGTAAAACTTCCAAGTCTTTTACAATTCCGTTTTTTCCTAGCGCTTCTTTTGGGGCCTCAAATTGCGGTTTTATCAGTGTAATGCATGGCCCTTTCTTTGAAAGAATGGTGTCAACCACTGGAAAGATTTGTTTGAGCGATATAAAAGAGACATCGACTGTCACCATATCACAGATACATCCCAGCATTTGGGGCGTTAAGAGTTTTGCATTGGTGTTATCCAAAACCGTAACACGTTTATCTTGTCGCAGACGATACTCTAAAATTCCGTAGGCAACGTCCACTGCAAATACATGGGTGGCCCCATGATGCAAGAGGCAATCCGTAAACCCACCATTACTAGCTCCAATATCACAAACGGTAAAATCTTTTGGGGAAACCTTAAACTTCTTTAAAGCCCCCTCCAGCTTTTCACCCGAACGACTAGCGTATTTGCGTTTCTTTTCACGAATGCGAACCGAGACATCCGGTTTTACTTGTGTTCCCGGCTGGGTTACCGGAGTATCCTCAACAAGAACCTGATTGGCCATAATGAGAGCAGCTGCCTCCGTTACAGAAATGTGGAATTGGTCTGCCACAAGCTGATCAATACGAATCTTTGCCACGGATCTATCCCCTCACTTTTCTTTAAAATGTCGCACAATATTTTCAGCGACCGGTTCGGTAATCCCCTTAATCATTAGCAGTTCTTCTTTCGAAGCATTTCGAATAGCTTTTAGGGATCCAAAGCGTTTTAATAAGGTAATCGAACGAGTTTTTCCCACTCCTTCGATGGATGTTAGTTCCGTCTCTAACGAACTGGTCTTTCGTTTCTTTTGGTGATACCCAATGGCGTAACGGTGAACCTCTTCTTGAATGGTTGCTAAAAGGGTATACACCGCTCGATTGGCTTTAATAGAAATCTCTCCGTTTTGCGTGGATACAGCTCGTGTGCGATGTTTTCCGTCTTTAACAAGTCCAAAAACGGGAATATCCAATTCCATTGCTTTCACAATCGGCATGACCGCATCGACTTGTGCTTTGCCACCATCCAGCAAAATCACATCAGGTTTCACGCCAAATCCTTCTTCTCCCTCGTGTACCACATACTCGTTAAGTCTTCTAGAAATAACCTCACGAAGAGAACTGGGATCGTCGCCGCCGTTGGCTTCTTTAATGCCAAATCGTCTATAGGCCTTCTTTAAAGGACGACCATCTTTAAAAACAACCATACCTGCTACAGGATTGCTCCCAGCTGTATGAGAAATGTCAAAACATTCAATATACCGTGGTGGTGCTACAAGCCCTAACGCTTTTGCCAATTCATCCAAGGCTGCCACATCTTTTCCAAAGGAACCAATCGCCTTTGCCAAGTTTTCCGACGCATTTCGCGAACACATAGAAACCAGTTTAGCTTGTTCTCCCCGCTTGGGAATCACAATAGAAACGCGACTTCCGGCTTTTTTTGATAGCCACTCTTCCAAAATGGCTCTATCCTCAACTTCACCATCAACAGCAATACGTTTTGGTGGAAATCGCTGTCCATCATAAAACCGCTGAATAAATTCTCCCCGTAGGGATTCAAGGCTCTCTGGAATATCAAAAATATACTCTTCTTTGTCAGATAAATTACCACCTGTAAAGTGAAAAACCTGTACACAAGACTTACCGTTTCCAATCGCAACTGCCAGTATATCTTGCTCCTTTATAGAGGACATAACCACTTTTTGTCTTGTTTGTAGGCGTTCAATGGAAGTAATGCGATCGCGAAGATCTGCCGCTTTTTCAAAATCAAGATTATCGGCTGCATTGAGCATTTGCGCTTCTAAGGTTTTCTTAAGGGGTTCTACTCCCTCTTGCAACAGACGAATTGCCTGTTGCACTCTCTCCTCATACGCTTGTGGAGAGATTTTTCCATTGCAAGGGCCACAACACTGCTGAATATGATAGTTTAAGCAGGGTCTTTCGGTGCGAAGTGGCTTTTTCCCATAGGTAAACTTCCGTTCACAGGTCGCCAGTCCAAAGGTCTTATTAATCTCATCGACGGTTTGTTTAACCGCATAGGAACTCACATAGGGTCCCAAATACTTAGCATTGTCTTTTTGCACCGATTTGGCCTCGGTTATTCTAGAATATGGTGGTGGGCTGATGCGAATATAACTGTAGCCTTTATCGTCCTTTAGCAAAATGTTGTATTTGGGAGAATAATGTTTAATTAGGGAACATTCAAGCACCAATGCTTCAAATTCACTATCCGCTAAAATGGTCTCAAAATGATCCACATGCGCTACCATTTGCCGTACTTTTTCTGTATGGTTGGCATCGCTTCCAAAATACTGGCTTACACGGTTTTTAAGGGCTTTGGCTTTTCCTACGTAAATCACCGTGTTTTTTT
The DNA here is from genome assembly GCA_017959985.1 of Clostridia bacterium. Classification (GTDB taxonomy): domain Bacteria; phylum Bacillota; class Clostridia; order Oscillospirales; family Acutalibacteraceae; genus RGIG426. Next base: position 12,265 of record JAGCZP010000023.1, read on the forward strand.
CATCCTTCATGATATAAACTCCAGGATGAAGTGGTAGGGACATGGCTTGCTTACGCAAGGTTTGAATCTTTTCATTTGGATCCATCCAACATCCCTCCTAGCCGTATTATATGACAAAAAGCACAACTTACACAGTTGTGCTTCTCACATTTTCAACTTAATCAGCAAAGCCGGAATCAACCAAGTGGACCAAACTATCCACAGCAAGAATCTCATCAGAGCCATCGGCAGTGATGCGAATGGTGGTTCCGCCCACAATTCCAAGGGACAAGACACCGAGCAAACTTTTTGCGTTCACGCGATGATCATCTTTCTCAACCCAAATGGAAGATTTGAATTCGTTGGCTTTTTGAATAAAAAAGGTCGCAGGGCGAGAATGTAAGCCAACCTGATTTTGTACCGTAACATCTTTAGAACACATATACATTGTCTCCTTCTTATGTATACACAATTTCAACTTGTTTCCTTGGAGTGTGTCCCTATTATATAAAGGAAAAAGTTTTAGGTCAACGGGTTAACCCATATTTTGTAGAACTGTAAAACTTTTCTAGTAACAACCCTTTGCCTTTTGTGTAAAATGACAAAGAACCCTCTTTACTTTTCTTCTCTAGGGAGAAATCCAATGGGTAAATCTTCTTTGTGTTCTTCAAACCATTTGGCTTCTTTCCCTGTTAAAGATACTTTCTCAAACATATCCGGTCGTAGTCGATAGGTACGAAGCAGCGACTGTTCTCTCCTCCACTTGGCAATATTCGCATGATGACCAGAAAGTAATACTTCTGGAACTTCTCGTCCTTCCCAATTGGCCGGTCTTGTATATTGTGGGTATTCCAATAACCCAGAAAAATGGCTCTCTTCTGTAAAACATTCTTCGTCGGATAAAACTCCGGGGACCATACGGCAAACGCAATCTACCAGTGTAAGAGCCGGAAGCTCTCCCCCGGTCAATACATAATCTCCAACGGAGATTTCTTCATCCACAAACGCTTCTAACACACGCTCATCGATTCCCTCATAGTGGCCACAAAGAACACAAAGATTAGGAAGTTTCGATAACTCATACGCTCGCTTTTGTGTCAAGGTTTTTCCTTGGGGAGACATATACACAAAGTGCGGTTTTTCCCCAATCTCCTTGCACACCGCGCGAAAACAATCGGCAACAGGCTGGGCATTTAAGACCATGCCCATTCCGCCGCCAAAGGGATAATCGTCCACTTGGTTTTGTTTATTGGTGGTATAGTCTCGTATTTGATGGCATTGAATGTTTAGGATTCCTTTATTACGCGCTCTTCCAATGATGCTTTCGCTCATCACACTCTCGCACATATCGGGAAACAATGTCAAAATATCAATTCTCATCGTCGTCTAACAACCCTTTTATCACAAAAATTTTTATACTATCCGCGTCCAAATTAATCTCTTTCACCACCGAAGGAATTGCCGGAATAAGCACTTCTTTTCCCTCTTGCGTTTTCATATGGTACACGTTATTTGCTCCGGTAGAGCTTACATCTTCCAAAACACCTAGTTTTTCATCCGTATCCACATTGTAAATCGACATACCGATAAGATCTTGTATAAAGAAAGTACCTTTTGGTAGATGCAAATCGTCTCGATTCAAATACACCACAGTATTACGCAATTCTTCTGCTTCAGGAATGGATTCCACCCCTTCTGCTTTCATCAGGACCATATTCTTTTGCGGACGAGATTTCACTTTTAAACTGGTCGCTCCCCTCTCATCCAAATACACGCGTTTTAATTTGCAAAACACCTCCGGGGAATCACACCAAGGTTGTACCCGCATTTCTCCGCGCACACCATGGGTCCCAACAATTTGTCCTGCTTCTAAAAACTGTACTCTAGGCATTTTATTTCCCTTCTCAGCATAGATTATGTTCAATTTGTGTCACAATAAACAAGGATGAATCGTACTCGGTAACAGCTTGTTGGATTTGTTTCTCCAGTTCCGCTTCTTTTTCAAAACGGAAAGGAATCACCACATCGAAAATTAGATTCGTATGGGTTTCTCCGAACACTACCCGGAAATCGTGAATGGATAACCGTTCATCAATGGAACTAACAATAGATGTGACAACCTCTTTTAACTTTTGTACTTCCGGATTGCTGGTATCCACTGGATCCATATGAATACAGGTTACCGCACGGAATTTATCCATCATAGCCTTTTCCACTTGATCAATAATATCATGGCTCTTTAATATATCCTCTTCTGCTGGAACCTCCGCATGAAGAGAAATAACCACACGACCAGGACCGTAGTTATGCACAATCAAATCATGAACTCCCACAATCCCATCATAAGACAGGGCGGTTTCTTTAATCTCTTCCACCACTTCCGGATCCGGGGCTTGACCAAGCAACGAAGAAACTTCCTGGGATACCACCGCAATGCCTGTATACACAACAAATACTGCCACGGCTAGACCCACATAGCCATCTACACGCAGTCCCGTAAAATATTCAAAAATAGCGGAAAGCAACACTAACGACGTACATAAAATATCGTTACGGCTATCAATAGAAGCTGCTTTTACCGTATCCGAAGAAATGAGTTTCCCAATCTTTCCAAAAAACAGCGACAACCACAGTTTTAAAAAGATGGCAACCACCAATATAGCAAGCGGAAGAATGCTAAAAACCGTTGCGGCAGGATGCAAGATTTTTGTAAACGAAGATTTTCCAAGCTCAAATCCTGCAAAAATAATCAACGCTCCAAGGGCCATGCCAGATAGATACTCGATTCTACCATGCCCAAAGGGATGCTCATCATCCGGAGGTGCTTCGGATAGTTTAAATCCGAGTTAAGTAACTAACGAAGATGCCGCATCGGATAGGTTATTAAAGGCGTCTGCCACGATGGATAACGCACCAGAAATTACGCCGGCAATTAGTTTCCCAACAAATAACAAAATATTGGCAAGAATACCCACAATCCCCGCAAATTTTCCATAGGCACTGCGCACCATGGCATCCTGCAAATTATCGGCGTCTTTAACAAATGTTTTAATTAACCATTTTGTCATAAACCATCTTATCCTTTAATTAGTTTTTCAGCGGCATCTTTTAAGGTTTGTGCCAGTTTCGCTGCAACCTCTTTGTTTTCTCCGGTTGCGGTAATATAGGATTTCACTTTTGGTTCGGTTCCAGATGGACGGAAAATCACCGATGCATTTCCTTCTAGTTCAAACACCAAAACATTGGATTTAGGTAAAGTAACCACTGTTTGTTCACCTGTTACCAAATTGGTGGATACGGATTGCCCATAATCTGTAAAACGAACCACCGATTTGCCCGCAATACTCGTGGGATGATTAGCACGAAGAGAATCCATAATTTCCTTCATAGCAATCATACCTTTTTCTCCCTCAAACATAATGTTGAGCATGGCGTACTGGTAGGTACCAAACTCTTTATATAACTC
>JAGCZP010000024.1 GCA_017959985.1 Clostridia bacterium
AAAGACAACGCATTGTTATTTGTGTTGGTTTCTTTTTTATCTTATATTATCGGCAGTATCAATTGTTCCATCATTGTCTCAAAATCCATTAATAACAAGGATATTCGCGAATGTGGCAGTGGTAACGCCGGTGCTACCAATATGTTAAGAAGCTATGGTAAACGGGCCGCCATTTTAACGTTTGTTGGCGATTTGTTAAAGAGTATGTTTGCCGTATTTTTTGCCAAATATTTAGCCGGTCAATTTATTACTTCTGGAGAGGATACGGCTCTTGCCATTTTAGTTTGTGGCTATTTAGCAGGATTCTTTTGTATTGTTGGCCATTTATATCCTATTTGGTTTGGCTTCCGTGGCGGAAAAGGGGTGGTAGCCACCTTAGGGTTATCCATTGTTCTCGATTGGCGTGTGGCGATTACGGGACTTGTGGTATTTGCCATTGTGGTGGCCTTGACCCGTTACGTGTCGTTAAGCTCCATTTTAGCAGGCGTTTGCATGTTGACAGGATGTTACCTCTATCATCGGTTTTTTGATCAAAATACAGTCTTTGTTTCTGCAGTTTTGGCAGGAATGCTGGGACTGTGCGTGTTACTAGTCACGATTAAGCATATTCCGAATATCGTAAGACTGATTAAAGGAACGGAAAGCAAAGTTCATTGGCGAAAAGCAGCAAAGTGAGGAAAGAAAGTATGGCAAAGATTGTTGTTCTTGGCGCAGGCGGATGGGGAACAGCCTTAGGGGTTATGGCCCACCGTGCGGGAAACGATGTGACCTTATGGTCTCCTTTTGAACAAGAAATTGAAGAGATTCGAGAACACAGCGAACATAGAAAATTGTTACCAGGGGTTGCGGTGGACCAATCCATTGATTTAACTACCGATATCTCTTGTGTCAAAGACGCTGATTTGGTCATTATTGTGGTCCCATCTTTTGCGGTAAAATCCACTTGTGAACAAATGCGTCCCTATTTAAAAAACAATGCTTTGCTTGCGATTGCGGCAAAGGGAATTGATGAAAAGAATTATTGCTGTTTTTCTGAAATTGTGGAAAAAGAATTGCCGAGTGCTCGCGTGACCGTTTTGTCGGGTCCGTCTCATGCGGAAGAAGTGGGACGAGGCATTCCTACTTCAGTCGTTAGTGCTTCTAAAGATGTGAAAGCAGCGCAGGAAGTACAAGATATTTTAATGAATCCTACGTTTCGTATTTATTCGTCTGAAGATGTTGTCGGTGTCCAATTAGGGGGCGCTTTAAAGAATGTCATTGCTCTTTGTGCCGGTATTTGTGATGGTTTACAAATGGGAGATAACACAAAAGCAGCTTTGATGACCAGAGGTCTTGCCGAGATTAAGAGACTGGGATTAGCTATGGGTGCAAAGGCTGAAACCTTTTCAGGTCTTTCTGGTATGGGAGATTTGATTGTAACTTGCGGTAGTATGCATTCTCGTAACCGTCGTGCGGGGATTTTAATTGGCCAAGGGCAAAACCCGGAAAAAGCCGTAAAATCCATTGGTACGGTAGAAGGCTATTATGTTTTGAAAACCGCGTATGCACTTGCCAAACAAAAAGGGGTAGAGATGCCCATTACCAATGCTTGTTATCAAATCTGTTTTGAGGGACAATCGCCAAGGGACGCTATTGCGGAATTGATGGGACGTCCGAAAAAACATGAACAAAGTCAATAACGGAAATACGCATAAGGCAGACGATTTTCGCCTGTCTTTTTTAATGGGTATTTGTGTGTTTTGCAAAAAGTATTAACAAAATGAAAATAATTGATAATACCTATTGATTTTTTAAGAAAAGAGATTACAATAGTATTTGGCACTCGAAGAGTGAGAGTGCTAAATGTATACAAATCGCTGTTGCGAAAGGAGATAGATTGTATGAATATCAAACCATTAGCGGATCGAGTGGTATTAAAACTCGTCGAAGCTGAAGAGACCACTAAAAGTGGTATCATCTTAGCGGGCTCCGCCAAAGAGAAACCAGAAGTCGCAGAAGTTATTGCTGTGGGTCCTGGGGGTACGATTGATGGAAAAGAAGTGACCATGTATGTGAAAGTCGGGGACAAGGTTCTTACCAGCAAATATTCGGGAACTGAAGTGAAACTCGATGGGCAAGAGTATACCATCGTTCGTCAAAATGATATTTTAGCAATTGTAGAATAAGATAGGAGATAAGAAATATGGCAAAACAAATCTTGTTTGGCGAAGAAGCCAGAAAAGCATTGCAAAATGGTGTTGACCAATTAGCCAACACCGTAAAAATCACCTTAGGGCCTCGTGGCCGTAATGTGGTGCTCGATAAGAAGTTTGGCGCACCTCTCATTACCACTGATGGTGTCACCATTGCAAAAGAATTAGAACTAGAAGATCCATTTGAAAATATGGGTGCTCAGCTTGTCAAAGAAGTAGCAACCAAAACCAACGATATCGCTGGTGATGGTACTACAACGGCGACACTTTTAGCCCAAGCACTCATTCGTGAGGGTATGAAGAATGTGGCCGCTGGTGCCAATCCTATGGCGGTTAAAGTGGGTATTCAAAAAGCTGTTAATGCCGTGGTTGAAGAAGTGAAAAAGAATGCCAAAGCCGTAACCGGCTCTGGCGATATTGCAAGAGTTGCTACCATCTCAGCTGGTGATGAAGATATCGGAAACTTAATTGCCGAAGCTATGGAAAAAGTATCCGCCGATGGAGTCATTACCATTGAAGAATCCAAAACAGCAGAAACCTATTCCGAAGTGGTAGAAGGTATGCAATTTGATCGTGGATATATCACTCCTTACATGGTAACCGATACCGATAAGATGGAAGCTGTGGTTGATGATGCCTATTTGCTCATCACTGATAAGAAAATTTCCAATATTCAAGAAATTTTACCGCTTTTAGAACAAGTGTTACAAGCGGGTAAAAAACTCGTGATTATCGCTGAAGATGTAGAAGGCGAAGCCTTAACCACCTTGATTGTGAACAAATTGCGTGGAACCTTTAGTTGTGTGGCAGTAAAAGCGCCTGGCTTTGGAGATCGTCGCAAAGAAATGTTGCAAGATATCGCCATTTTGACAGGCGGTACCGTTATTTCCGAAGAAATCGGATTGGAATTAAAAGATACCTCTTTGGATATGCTGGGTCATGCAGGTCAAGTAAAAGTCCAAAAAGAACATACCATTATTGTGAATGGTGAAGGCGATAAGAGTGCCATTGCTGGTCGTTTGGCACAAATCCGCAGTCAAATCGAAACCACTTCTTCGGATTTTGATAAAGAGAAATTGCAAGAGCGCTTAGCCAAATTGGCTGGTGGTGTGGCCGTTATCAAAGTTGGTGCTGCAACTGAGGTGGAAATGAAAGAAAAGAAATTGCGCAATGAGGATGCCCTTTCTTCCACCAAAGCGGCTGTGGAGGAAGGCATTGTAGCTGGTGGCGGTGTGGCCGTT
>JAGCZP010000025.1 GCA_017959985.1 Clostridia bacterium
ATAACCGGTCTGGCAGGAGCCACTGGTTGCGTTGTTGCAGTCGGCTGTTCCAAGGTAGCCGGTCTGGTAGGTGCCACCCGGTTTGGCATTGTAGGTCTCGGTTGGGTGGCTGGTTGCGTTGCCACTGGGCGAATAGGGGCTTGTACAGGCTTTGCTATCGGTTGAGAAGCCGGACGAGAAACAGCTGGTTTTGTTTGTGCCACTGGCTGTGTTGTCGCAGGACGTGTTGGCACCGGTACTCCTTTTATCGGAGCTGCTGGTTTGACAGGAGGAACTGGTGTTGTAGGTGCCACTGGTACAGCCGGTTTTGGTGTTACAGGAACGGCCGGTACTGGCGGTTTTGACACAGGCGCTGCTGGTTGTACTGGTCGCACAGATGTTGGTGGTGTAACCGGTTGCCGCGGTGCGGCTGGCATCACCGTAACCGGAGCCACTGGTTTTGGCATCGAAGTTGGAGCCTTTTGTGCCGCCACACCAGGTTTTGGTGCTTCTGGTTTGGCCGATGGCATATCGGCAGGCTCCTTTTGTGCTGCTACCTTTTGTCCCTTCTTCTCCGGCTTTAAGTTCACAATGAGGAACAAAACAAAGAAGATAAACACAATGGCAGGAATCACATACCATGTAAACCACGGAATTTTTCCATCTTGAGAAATTTGAATACCAAAAACACTCTTAGCGGTTGTGGTCGGTTCGGTTACTTGTGTGGGAATGTAATTGGTTTTTTCGGTTTCATCCAAAAATTGCAAATCGGTCCCATTTGCCAGTGCTTGGATATAATCCACCGGTAAGCTCTCTGCAAAGAGCGCAATATCATCAATGGACGCATTTAAGGTGGGGTCGTCATCCTTGACACCGCGACCAATCCAAAGCTTCGTAGCTTTCAATTGTTCCGCCCCACCAGGCAGGGCTTTTGAGAACCATTTGGCTCCGTTGATATACAATTCCAAATTCACATCATTCATAACAAGAGCGAAGTGAACCCATTGGTTCTTTGGAATGACATAATTTACCTCTCCCGTGGTGAGGTTATAAGCATCCACATGCTTTCCTGTTGATCCAGAAAGACTGTATTCCATATAGATACCATCAATGCGGTAACTTGTTCCATTTTCCAGTTTTTTATAGTCGTTAAAAACGGCCCGGAGATTAACGGTCACATAATTCTCTTGGTCGCGCAAAATGGTGAAAACGTGTTGATTGATTTCTCCGGTTCCATCGTCTTCCTCGTTTAAAGAACCCCTCCAGTTAATCCAACCAGCAATTGTCACCGGACGACAGAACACGTTAAAATCTTCGTACTCTAAATAATCGGTTTTTCCGTTTAAGCGCATGGCTTTTCCATGAACACCACCCTCTTCCCAGGTGGATTTTTGTAAGTTTTTAAATTCCCATCCTTCGCGGTAACCAACAAGCTTTGGCGCACAGGCGTCAGATTCCGAAAGGAGAACAATTTCCCCTCCACGATAACCCGATTGGTTAAGCGCAGACGCAGAAATAGACACTGCTAACACTAACAGTGCCATGAGGAATATTGCAAGTATACGTCTACGTTCCATAGGGCTTCCTATCCTTACCAATAATCTAAAAAAGGGCAATTTTTCACAATTGCATTATAGCACGAATTCCTAAAAAAGCAATAAAATACCTTTAAATAGATTTTCTCTACTTAAAGGTATCTCTTTGCCTGTTACTTGTTCTTTTTATTTTTTATGTCATCTTTGATGGACTGAATGTTCTCTTTGATCTTTTCGGTGCCTTCTTTAACGTTTTCCCGGATTTTTTCGGTGTTTTCTTTCACATTTTCTTTAATCTTTTCGGTATTCTCTTGAATCCGTGTAATGACGTATTTGTTAAACTGCAACAAATGGCTGTTTTTCTGTAGGAAACTCCGTAATTGCCGTTTGTGCTGGCAGAGTTTCTCCGGACAGTTTTGGCAGGCTAGACACGCGTTGGTTGCTTCAGAAAACCGTTCTGGGTGGAGATAGACAGCCACTTCCCAGCGTAAAAGCAAAATCAACGATGCTCCTAACAACGTCCAACTATAATACCCAGGGACAAATAGCAAAGGAGTAAACATCATGGCATAGTCCCAGTTGTAAATTCGACAAGTACCGCAGCATTTATTCTTCATAAATAAGGTTTGGAACGGGCAGAAGAATAAAATACAAACAATATCGCATATACCAAAAACTAGGCTGATTAACAGCATAATACCACGGTCAAAGACACCGGTTAAGTATAAGGCCCCAAATATGCCGTTTAACAGGACCCATAACGCGGCCATTTCAATGACAATTTTTCCTGGTGTTAAAACCGGATCCCCTTCGTAACTGGTTTTTGCAAAGTTTTTAGTAAACTGTTTTTGACATCCCATACTCTCTAGTTTTGAGGGAAAACACCGCAAAAACATTTCCACCATATATACCAACCAAATGAGGGATAATAAAATCTTATCCTTCTCAAAAATGGCTAAAGGATGTTCCACATGATGAATCTTTCCTAAGATATACGCAATCAAGGCTCCGAGAAAAAGGGTAGAACGATAGACAAGCTTAACCATATGCATAATGGATATAGACGACCATTTATGTGCTTTTGCCACCTTTCTTACCCCCTTTCGTTTTTTTAAAAAAAGCACATGCTTAGGGGCATGTGCTTTGGTGCCGGTGGCCGGACTCGAACCGGCACGGTGTCGCCACCGGTGGATTTTGAGTCCACTACGTCTGCCAATTCCATCACACCGGCGTGTAAAAATCAGCAAGGGTTATTATACAATATCAATACAGCAATTGCAAGAACTATTTCACCGTTCCTGCACAAAAAAATACAAAAAAGTTTAAATATTGTTCATATTCTTTCTCCAAAAATGTGGTATTCTTATGTTGTAACAAATTGTGAATAAAATTGACAATAAGGAGTGAACACCATGGCCACAACAAAAATCTTAGTCGTTGATGACGACAATAACATTTGTGAACTTCTTCGTTTGTATTTAGAAAAAGAAAACTGGGAAGTCGTGATTGCCCATGACGGATTAGCCGCTTTAAACACCTTTTCCAAAGAAAAGCCCGACTTGGTTGTTTTGGATGTCATGATGCCGGAAATGGATGGTTGGCAAGTCTGTCGGAACATTCGCAAAGAGTCCACCTGCCCCATCATCATGTTGACCGCCAAAGGCGAAGTATTTGATCGCATCTTGGGGCTAGAATTGGGTGCCGATGATTACGTTATCAAGCCCTTTGAAGCCAATGAAATGGTGGCTCGTATTAAAGCCGTTCTTCGCCGTGTCAACGGTAACGAGCCAAAAAAATCCAAAATTGTGGAATACGATAACTTATACATTAATATGGAAAACTACGAGCTTCGCTTAAAAGGAAAACTCGTCGATGCTCCTCCCAAAGAGATGGAACTGCTTTTCCATTTGGCCAGTAACCCCAACCGTGCCTATACCCGCGATCAATTGCTCGATGAAGTATGGGGCTTTGAGTATTCCGGAGAAAGCCGTACCGTCGATGTTCACGTGAAAAGACTCCGTGAAAAGCTAGAAAATGTTTCCAAAGAATGGGAATTAAAAACCGTTTGGGGCATTGGATACAAATTTGAAATAAAGGATAAGGATGCCAATGTTTAAAAGTGTTTTTTCTAAACTCTTTTCCGTATTGCTAGGCATTATCCTTATCTGTTTTCTTGCCCTTGCCATTGTGCAAACCGCTTTTTCTGCCCGCTACTGGATTAACGACAAAGAAAAACTACTCACAGAAAACGCAAGAACCATGGCCGAAACCATTTCCGAGAACGTTCGACCAATGGGCGATGCGGAAGACCGTTATGTGTTAGAAACCGATCGAACCAGTACCGTTCCAGCTGTATTAGATGCCTTAGCAAAATCGCTGGATGCCGATGTGATTATCACCGACAATCGCGGAGTGGTGCAATTCTCCTCTCCCACCGCCGAAATACGACCCGGAGGATCCATCTCTTCCGATTATCTTTCCAAAATTGATGCATCTAACCAGTATTTTAGCTTTAGCGATTTAGGCGGTCTCTATGAGAGCAATACCTACGTTGCCGGTGTCCCCTACACGAGAAACGGAACCGTTGTCGGGTATGTCTTCATTGCAGCCCCCGCGAAATTACTCTTTGATTACCTTTTAGGAAACCTATCTATCTACATTATTTCCCTTGCGGCGGCAATGGCCTTATGTTCTCTCATTGCCTTTGGCTTTACCAAAAGAGCGACCAAGCCCATACGCGATATGATTGAAGCCTCCAAAAAATTTGGAGAAGGAGATTTTACCGCTCGGATAGAAGTGGAGGGAAACGACGAATTAGCCTATTTGGCTAGTTCCTTAAATAACATGGCCACGTCGCTGAGTGAAGTGGATTCGGTCAGCCGAGATTTTATCGGTAACATTTCCCACGAACTACGAACGCCGATGACCACCATCTCCGGTTTTGTGGATGGTGTACTCGACGGAACCATCCCTCCCGAAAAACAAGAATACTATTTATCCATCGTTTCCAAAGAAGTCCACCGTCTTTCTAGACTGGTAACCGCTATGCTGAATATGTCCCGTATTGACAAACAAACCCTCAAATTACAGCCAAAAGAATTTGATTTAACCGAACTAGTGGGACAAACCTTATTATCCTTTGAAACCCGTATTGAGGAAAAACATCTGACCATTCATGCTTTAGAAGACAGCGATGACTGTCGCTTACAAGCCGATGAAGACTTAATCGGACAGGTTATCTATAACCTTATAGATAATGCCATTAAATTCACCCCAAAAGAGGGAACTATTACGGTCAGTGTCAAAAAACAAGACACCCAAAACATCTTTACTATCCGAAACACAGGAGAAGGAATTAGTAGCCAAGAAATGCGACGAATCTTTGATCGTTTTTATAAGAGTGACCACTCTCGCAGTTTGGATACTACCGGAGCTGGACTTGGATTGTTTATTGTCAAAAGTGTTATCAACATGCATCACGGCGAGATTACCGTTCGGTCGGTAGAAAAAGAATATACCGAATTTACCTTTTGGCTTCCTAACAGCCAATGATTTATTTATAGACAATTTGATAAAATGAAACAATTTGTTCATTTTTTTACAACGACTCTATGCTACACTAGTAGCAGACAAACAAGTGAAAGGTGTGATTTTCATGTCTGAATGGTGGAACAATTCCCCCTATCAACCACAAAATGAAAACAAAGAAGATTCAACGGAGCAAGAGCCCTCCACGCCCCCTGTTGAAACCCCCAAACCAGAGGTTGCTCCTAAAGAAGAAGTAGAAACTCCTGCCGTACCTGTCTCTGAGGAGACCCATTCAGCAGAAGAACCAAAACCAGTCGAACCAGCAAAACCAACAGAGCCTGTCGCTCCGCCTCCACAACAACCCAATACCTTCTCCCCCAGCTGGCAACAACCTGCTCCGCAAAGACCTCCTCAATGGAATAACCCTAATTTTGCTTGGCAACAAAACCAACCACCGCAACCGCCACAGCCACCACAACCACCGGTGCAAAATTGGCAGCAACCAACCCCACCTCAGCAACCGCCGCAACCACAAAAGAAAAATCCACTGGTGCTGGGTATTACCATCTTCTTGCTGCTCATTGTCGCCTTTTGCTTTATCATCGGTGTCTTTGTCTTCTTAGATGAAAACACCTCGAATACCACCCCCACCACCAGTACTAGCGAATCGGTAAACTCTACCACAGAAAATGGGAATAGCCCCTCGGTCGTGATTCAAGATACCACCGTCAACGATGGAGGTAAATCCACCTCACAAATTGTTAAAGACAACCTAGATTGTACCGTTGTTATCAACATGTACGGAACCACCATGGCCTCCTACGGAAACTTCTCCTTCGGCAACAGCAATGAGGAGACCCAAGTGGGATCCGCCAGCGGAATTGTGATGAGCTCCGATGGGTATATCATTACCAACCAACACGTTGTCATAAACGAAAACACGGGCGAACCCTATTCCAAAATCGAAGTGGTTTTGTATAACGGCGCAAAATACACCGCCAAAATCGTCGGTGAAGACAGCGATACCGATTTGGCCGTCATTAAAATTGACGCCACCAACTTAAAAACCGCTACTTTCGGTAACTCTGACAACATTACTCTCGGGGATCGCGTCATTACCCTCGGAAACTCCGGTGGTTTGCAATGGTCCGCCTCCCAAGGAATTCTTTCCGGTCAAAAACGGGATGTGTACGATCGCACTGGCTACTCCATTCAATGTCTACAAATCGATGCCGTTATCAATCCCGGTAGTTCCGGAGGCCCTCTTTTAAACTGTATGGGAGAAGTCATTGGTATCAACTCCGCCAAAATTGTCTATAGCGGTTATGAAGGCCTTGGATTCTCCATTCCGATCAACGAAGCCAAGCCCATTATTGATGACCTAATTAAACACGGTCATGTCACCGGAAGAGTGGAACTGGGTGTCACTGGCTATTCGGTCACACAAAAAGGCTACGAGGGATTTATGATTTATAAGATCAATAGCGACTCTTGCCTGCTAAACACCGATATTCAACAATACGACATTATTACCGGTATTAACGGTGTGAATGTTTCTAGCCGTAACGAACTAAGAAGCCAATTAGCCAAATACAAGCCGGGTGATTCGGTTACCTTAAGCGTGTTACGTATTACCAACCGTTCCACAGGGGCGACAACCTCCTTTACCGCAACGGTTACCCTAAAAGAAGAATCCAAAGATTAATTTCTGTCTATTTCGAAAAAAGGCGCTTTCTTTAAAAGCGCCTTTTTCATTTGCTTTATTCTGCAAAAAGATGTATTGTTAAAGAAGTTTCATAAAAGGAGAAAAACTATGTACGCAGTCATCACAGGTGCCTCTAGTGGCATTGGATTGGAAATGGCCAAACTTTTGGCAGAAAAACACTATAATCTCGTCATTGCTGCTCGAAGAAAAGAGCGATTAGAGGAACTAAAAACTTTCTTAGAAAAGGAATACGGTATAGATATTGTGGTTTGTGAAACCGATTTGTGCAAAGAATCGGATGTACAAAATCTCTATGCAATCGGCTCATCCTATCATCCGGATATCGTAATCAATTGTGCCGGATTTGGAAAGATGGGAATGTTTTCCTCTATCCCTTTAAAAGAAGATTTAGACATGATAAAAACCAATGTCACCGCCTTACATATTCTCACAAGACAATTTGCTGACTCAATGGAAAAAGGCGTAATTTTAAATGTCGCCAGCATCGCCTCCTTTGCTCCCGTTCCCCTTTTAGCCACCTATGGAGCTACCAAGGCCTATGTACAAAATTTTTCCCGTGCCATTCAGTATGAACTCAAAAAGATGAAAAAACCTGTCCATGTGATGACCCTCTGTCCAGGTCCTATTGCCACGGAGTTTTGTGACGTGGCCCACGGCAGTTTTCATGTGAAATTTGCTACGGCACAATCCGTTGCCAAGAAAGCCATTCGGGGCATCTTCAAAAAGAAAGCCATGGTTGTCCCCGGCTTCTTCCCAAAATTCTCTCATGTAGGTTTTAAACTCTTACCAACCCCCTTTGCTATGTTTATGGAATATCGTTCTCAGGATTGTGATAAAGTATGAGTACTACCCTTTCTCTTCCAAAAGTTTTTTTAAATCGAATGAACTCTCTTTGTGGATTTTCATGGGAAGAACAATACACGTTTCCCCTTCATAGGGGACTGCGCGTCAACACCTTAAAAACCACTAAAGAACATCTAAAACCTTTGCTCGCTTCTTGGGAGTTAGTCGATACTCCCTTTTCTCCTCTTGGGTTTTCTATACAAGGCGAAGAAAAAGTCGGGACCCATCCTTTGCATCATGCCGGCGCCTTTTATATGCAAGAACCCTCTGCTATGGCCGCAGTGACGATACTGGATCCCAAGCCAGGCGAAAAGGTATTAGATCTTTGCGCCGCTCCCGGAGGAAAGTCTACACAAATTGCCTCCCTTTTGCAAGGGGAAGGTCTTCTTTGGTGTAACGAATTTGTTGCCAACCGTGCCGTTGTTCTTTGCCAAAATCTAGAACGGCTAGGTGTCACCAATTCGGTTGTCACTTCTATGGATACCACCCCTTTGTGCGATACGTTGGAAGGGACTTTTGATAAAGTGTTGGTCGATGCCCCCTGCTCCGGAGAGGGGATGTTTCGAAAAGAACCTGCTGCCCTAGAGCATTGGAGTCCTGAAAACATTTCTCTTTGTGCAAAAAGAACATCGTCTATTCTCGATAATGCAGCAAAAGCAGTCCGTCCAGGAGGGAAACTTCTCTTTTCAACTTGCACCTTTGCCCCTGAAGAAAACGAATGCCAAATTGCCGCCTTTTTGATGCGGCATCCCGAATTTTCTCTTTTGCCTCTCTCTCCTTCTTTTGGTCGTTCCGGGTTTTCCTGGGACACCGTTTCCGTCTTTACAAAAGAAACCTATACTAGAAAAGACAATCTTACAAATTGTTTACGCATCTTCCCGGAAGATGGCGGAGAAGGACACTTTATTGCCTTGTTAGAAAAAAACAAGGACTTTCTTGTAAATCCAAAACCTCGAAACACCCTTGTCACCGATAAAAAAGCTCCTTTAAAAGAACTCGAGCAATGGTTTTCTCCTCTTCCAAAAGGTATCATTACACTCGTTGGATCCACTTGGAAAGTTCTCCCAAATGAATGGGAACCCCACAAAAAACTGCATATTCTATCCGCCGGCGTTCCCTTCGCCCAAATTTGTAAAAATCGATTAGAACCCACCCATGCAGTGTATATGGCCTTTGGAAAAAATGCTTGTCAAAAAGTGTTTTTATCCTTAGAAGATCCACGCACCTACGCATATCTTCGCGGAGAATCCATCCCCTGTGATTTACAAAAGAGCTATGCCGCCGTTTTAATAGAAGAAATTCCTATTGGCTTTGGAAAAGTCACTAACGGAATCCTAAAGAATCACTATCCCAAAGGACTGCGAAACCTGCAATAAAAAAAAGACAGGTAGAAACCTGTCTTTTGGAGCTACTGATCCGGTTCGAACGGACGACCTGCTCATTACGAGTGAGCTGCTCTACCAACTGAGCCACAGTAGCATTTTTACCGCTCATTATTATAACAAAGCCTCCCCACTCCGTCAAGAGAAAAGAAAATCCAAATTTATATTGCGTGAAAAATATCGACATGCTATACTATATTTCCAACCCATCAAAAGAAGGTGATTTTGTGAAAAGTACAACCCAACAAATTCTTGGGCAGCGTATTGCGCTTTTGCGTACAGCCAGTGGTATGTCTCAAGAACAAATCGCCAACGTACTTCACATTTCCCGTTCTACCTATGCTTACTACGAATCGGGGAAATCTTCCCCTTCTCTTGATTCTTTACGGACACTAATTCAAATGTATTGTCCGGACAATCCGGAATTTCTCTTACTGATGGATAAAAAAGAGGACCACGTCAACAAAAAACTCACCGATTCTCTCAAAAAAGAAAAACTAAAAGGAACCTTGCTACCCGATGAAATTCAACTTCTTGCTTACTATCGGAGTGCATCCGTTGAGAATCGTGAAAAATTATTAAAGCTCTGCTTATCCAGTCCAAAGAAGAAATAAGGAGGTTTTCGCATGATAAAACTTTACATTGTACTTCCTTGTTATAACGAAGAAGCGATTTTAGAGCAAACCACCGCTCTCTTAACGGCAAAATTAGAATCTTTGCAAAAAAGCGAAAAAATTACCGATACCAGTCGCATTGTTTATGTGGATGATGGTTCCAAAGACAGCACTTGGTCGCTTATCCAAAAAATCTATGCAGAGAATCCTTGGGTAATGGGTATTAAGCTCAATCGTAATCGTGGCCATCAAAACGCCCTCTTATGCGGCTTGATGACCATCCGTGAGGATGCCGATGCCGTCATTAGCATGGATGCGGATTTACAAGATGATATAGATGCCATTGATGCTATGCTGGAAAAATACGAAAATGGCGCCGATGTGGTATACGGGGTTCGCTCTGCTCGCAAATCAGACTCTTTCTTCAAACGCTTTACCGCCGAAGAGTACTATCGTATTCTCAACCGCTTGGGTGCCAAAGTCATTTTCAATCATGCGGATTTTCGTTTAATGAGCTGCCGTGCTTTAGAAGCTCTTTCGGAATTTAAAGAAGTCAATGTTTTCTTACGGGGACTCGTCCCTATGGTTGGCTACCAATCCGACATTGTCTTATACGAACGCAAGGCCCGTACCGCTGGGGAAAGCAAATATCCTCTTCGGAAAATGCTTCATTTGGCTTGGGAAGGCATTACCTCTTTGAGCATTCGTCCCATTCGGTTGGTTGCTCTCGCTGGTTGTTTATCCTTAGTGGTTGCCCTAGGACTGATTATTTACTCCATCATCCGTTTGATTCTCGGTCAAACTGTTGCTGGTTGGACCAGTTTGATGGTTTCCATCTGGCTTGTAGGCGGTTTACAACTCCTAGCCATCGGTATTATCGGCGAATATATTGGAAAAATTTATTTAGAAACCAAACAACGTCCTCGCTATAAAGTCGAGGATATTCTCAAAAAATAGATTTAAGGGAAGAACCAAATGGTTCTTCCCTCTTTTTATTCATCTTCTGAATCTTCCGGTTCCTCATAAGAGGAAAACGCGTCAATCCCTAGCACCTCGTCGGCGGAGAAATCTCCTTCTATCTCGTGAACTTTGCTTAGTTTTCGGCTAATTGTATGGTTGCGTTTTTGTGCTTGATCTAGCACCTTTCCGGCTTCGTTTACTTTTTTCTTGGCTTTTTCTAGTAACACGGCAAATTTTTCATATTGCTCTTTTGTGGCGCCAAGGACTTTCCACACTTCTGCCACGTTCTTACTGATAGCTAATGTTCTAAATCCAACTGATAAGGTGTTTAAGAACGCGGTAATGGTTGTGGGTCCACAAATCATAATTCGGTATTTTCTCTGAACCTCTTCCACAAGACCCGGTCTGCGAAGCACTTCCGCATACAACCCTTCGGTGGGCAAGAACATAATGGCAAAATCTGTCGTTTTGGGAACTTCGATATACAACTCCGCAATCTTCTTGGCTTGGACTTTAATAAAGCGTTCTAAACTCTTTGCCTGTTCCTCCACGGCCTCTTTATCACCACGTTCCGCTGCTTCGCATAAACGCAAATAGTCTTCTTGCGGGAATTTGGAGTCAATAGGGAGCCATGCAAACGAATCTTCTTCATCTTTCAAAGGAATTTTAATAGCAAATTCCACGTGAGCCATATCCCCTTTTGTGGAGATATTGCGGCCAAACTGATCGCTGGTTAATGTTTCTTCTAAAATATTACCAAGCTGAACCTCGGCAAACGTTCCTCTGGCTTTAACATTGGACAACACTTTTTGAAGGCTACTAACATCCCCCGCTAAGGTCTTCATTTCTCCAAGAGACTCGTACACATTTTTCAATTGTTCGCCAACATTCTTAAAACTTTCATCCAGTCGCTTGGATAAGGTGGCGCTCAGTTTTTCGTCCACCGTCTCTCGCATTTGTTCCAGTTTCTTTTCATTACTCTCTTGCAATTTTGAAACCGATTCGCTCAGCGTCTTATTCACATCTTGGGTTTGTTCTTTCATTTTTTCCAGAATTTGCACTTGGTGTTTTCCTTCTTGTTCCACCATCTGTGCGTATTGTTGTGAAAGTCCCAAGCGTAATTGGTTATAACTCTCTGCTGTGTTCTGTTGAGCACGATTTATCGCATCCAAAGTGGTTTTTTGATGGGATTCCATCGTCCTACGCATATCCTCTTGGTTGCCATTTTTCGGACGAAGTAGCAACACAAACAATAAAATGCAGTTGACACAAAGAAGTGCAATGATAACATAATCTAACATACGCTTTCACCTCCGTTTTATTGTATAAGAAAAAAAAGATATCGTCAATATTTTCAAGTCCCATAAATGGTGCTATAATACAAACATTACAAAGGAGGAATTTTCATGATTCGACATATTGTTATGTTCCAATTTAAAGAAGAAGCCGAAGGCCGTTCAAAAAAAGAGAATGTGCAGATTACCAAGGATATGCTGGATGCCCTGCCAGGAAAAATTCCACAAATTGTCTCTTCCCAAACAGCCGTCAATGCCAAAGACGCCGATAAAACCAACTACGATCTCTTACTCATTACCGACTTTGCAAGTCTAGACGATTTAAAAACCTATATTGTACACCCCGACCACAAAGCGGTAGGCGCGTTTATGCGACCCGTTCGCCTATCAAGAACCTGCATAGATATCGAGATAGAAGAAAAGAGCTCAAGATAATCTTGAGCTCCATTTTTTTGTTCTTTAGGATGGTTGATAGGAAGACCCTTCAAAAGCATTTTCCGCAATCGTAGCATCTTTCGGAATAGAAACTTCTTTTAAAGATGTACAGGCTTGGAAAGCATAGGCTGGAACATTTTTAATTCCTTTACCTAAAATAATTCTCTCTAAAGCCGTACAATTGCTAAAGGCATAGGTCCCTAACGATTTAACCGAATCTGGCACGGTAACACTCACAAGACTAGAACAACCGGTAAACGCAAAATCACCAATCGATTCCACTTTCGATCCAATTTCAATAGCGGTAATACCGGTACAACCTTGGAAAGCATTTCTCGTAATGGTCTTTGCGGATTTGGGAATCAACACACTGGTAATATCTGTACGTCCTGCAAAGGCGGTTGAAACAATTTCCACACCTTCAGGAATCTCGATTTCTTTCTCCGATCCACTATAACGAATAAGAGTATTACATACAACCAAATATTCATCACCTTGGCTTTGAATCCAAGCAGTATTGGAAAAAGCATCGGCACCAATATCCACCGAATTGCTTGGGAAAGCAATATTCTCTAATGCGGCGCATCCATAAAAGGCTTTATCACCAATCCGTTTAATGGTTCCAGGGAAGGTAACGGTTTTCAAAGCGGTACATCCTGAAAACGCCCCATTTTCAATGGTTTCAATCCCATAGGGTAACGATAAGTTTTCAATGTTGGTACAACCTTCGAATGCGTTTGCTGCAATCGTTTTAATACTCTTTGGTAAGTTTACCGTATCCAGTTGCGTGCAATTTTTAAAAGCCCCCGAAGAAATCGAGGTTACTTCTTTTCCCTTTAGCATTTCCGGAATATTTGATTTGGAATAACTTCCAGAAAACGAGGTAATTGCAACCGTATCATTTTCTTCGTCCACCACATATTGATAGGCAGAGTCCGGTGCAGAATCATACGGAATCGTTTTATGGCATCCCGAAAGCACTGTTACGACCAATAAACAAGAAACAAGAATGGCAATAGCTCTTTTTATTTGATTCATGATTGTACCCCCACAAAAATTCATTGTGTACTGTTTTATTATATAAAACTTTATACTTTTTTTCAAGAAAAACAAAACCCTCTCAACCAATTCCGGCCGAGAGAGTTTCTTTCTACGCTTGTTGTTCTTCTTTAAATTTCTCAAGAAGTTTCTTAATCTTATCCATAGGATCTAGCACTGCGCCAACAGAAACATCTTGGTTTAAGGAAGCAATAAAGTAGGAAACATATTTCCCCATATCCACTTCATAGAACCATGGACGTTCTTTAAGTTCTGGCATACGGTAAGTAAGATTGGTACCAAGAATACCATCAATTTTCCCTTCAGCATACGCTTTATCAAAAGCATCCAATCCATGTGCAAACAAAGCATAGGTTGCATAAGCAAACACACGTTTTGCATTGCGGTCTTTTAGTTCATAAGCGATGTCTAACATAGAATCACCGGAGGAAATAATATCATCTGCAACAAAGACATCTTTTCCTTCTACGGAGTTGCCCAAATATTCATGAGCCACAATGGGGTTGCGTCCATTGACCATGCGGGAAAAATCACGACGTTTGTAGAACATACCCAAATCGACACCAAGAACCGAAGCATAGTACATATTCCGATGCATAGCACCAACGTCCGGACTGATAACGGCTAAATGATCACGATCCGGAATAATATCAGGGAAGGTGCGGAATAGTTTTTTCAATACTTGATAATAGGGCATCAAGTTATCAAATCCCATAAGCGGAACCGCGTTATTCACGCGTCCATCGTGTGCATCAAAGGTCACAATATTATCGACACCCATTGCTTGCAACTCTTGCAAAGCAAACGCGCAGTCTAAAGATTCCCGATAATTGCGACGATGTTGACGGCCTCCGTATAAAATCGGCATAATCACGTTAATACGATGGGCTTTACCACTAGCAGCTTGGATAATACGTTTCAAATCTTCAAAATGATCGTCCGGAGACATCATATTGACTTTTCCAAACATGTTGTAGGTGCAATTGTAGTTTCCAACATCAATAAGGATGAATAAATCGGCACCGCGGATACTCTCTTTAATCATTCCTTTTCCGTCACCAGACGAAAAACGTGGGCATTCTGCGTTCACTAAGTATTTATGCGGTTTGTGACCACTAAGTTCTGCCCAATGGGTTAAATAAGAGTTAATTTCTTCTCCTAACTCCTCGGTTCCTCTCATCGCGATAAGACGAAGAGGAGCTACACTCGTATCTTCATTAAAAATGTTCTCTGCCGATATCTGCATCACTACAAACCCCCATATTCTTTTTCCTTTGGTAGTATAGCATACTAGCCTTTCTATTGTAAACGGGAAACAAAGAAAGAATGACAAAAATTATACAATAACCGTCAAAAAAATGAGAACCATTGGGTCCTCATTTTTTATGGCCATAAATGGCTAGCCGATATGGATTATCCAACGTAGCATCAAAACCATCTAAAAGGTATTCGTTCGGAATATATTTGACATATTCTAAATCCATAAAATAATTGCAAAAAATCTGCTCTGCATAAATAATAACATCGCCATCCGTCATCGCGTACACAAATCCCTGATAAGCATCCGCCTGAATGGCAAGCAGCGTGTACCGTGTCATACCCGTTACTCCATAATAGCCAATATACTTTGTGGAAGGATATGCTTGCAAACGCTTCACTTCCGTTTGATACGCTTTTTCATTATACTTGACAACCATATACCCTAAAAACTGCGCATCCCACGGATTATAGTACACCATCTTATAATCCTGCACTTGCATATCTTCCGAAATAGATTCCGGCCAAATGGATTCATCCATTCCCCATTTTGACTGGTATTCTCCTAACGCCTGTTTCCCAGAACGGTACAAAGAATACTCGGACACATCCGTATGTTCTTCCACTTTAGCGGTATAGTGACCGATTAGCAACATAAGAAATGGTACCGAGCACACAAGAACACATAAGAGAACAACAAGTAGATAGATGGTAAACTTGTTTTTCATAAACCTCACCCTTTATTAATTCGTAGATCAATATCCTCCGATACATAGCAAGTAAATCCATTTTTTTTAGAATAGTTCATCGCTTCATCCCGTACTGATGCCTTGTTGGCATATTCCAATACATAAACCGTATAACCACGAGATTTCACCTTTTTTAGATACTCTGTATAATACGTCCTCGTTTCTTTATCATTTTTCTCATAGACTTCTTTATCAAAGTCATAAGAGGTATAAACATCCTCTTGATTGACCCCATCAAATATTTTTCCTTTTGGCTCTCCCTCGTTTATATATGTTTGCACATAGACATCACCACCATTAATGATGATATCAACTCCTTTTTGATAAAGCGAGGACAAAATCGTTGTTAACCCTTTATAAATTGCCGGTTTTTTATAAAGATAATACACATCCGTATTATCAATAAAGAAACCATCAAATCCTTTGGCAATCAAGTTATCTGCCAAGGAGAGGATAAACTGTTGCCACTTTTCCTGCGATACATCCATCCATCGTTCGTCTGGCCAATCTTCGTAGATTCCTAAGCTAAAA
>JAGCZP010000026.1 GCA_017959985.1 Clostridia bacterium
CAGCAGCGCCTGTGTCAAAACCGCCAGTACCGGCCGTTCCTGTAACACCAAAACCGGCTGTACCAGTGGTACCTACAACACCAGTTTCACCTGTCAAACCAGCAGTTCCGATAAAAGGAGTACCGGTGCCAACACGTCCTGCAACAGCGCAACCAGTAGCACAAACAAAACCGGCTGTTTCTCGTCCAGCTTCTCAACCGATGGCAAAGCCTGTACAAGCCCCTATTCGCCCAGTGGCAACGCAACCAGCTACCCAACCGAGACCGACAATGCCAAACCATGTGGCACCTACCAGACCGGCTGCCTTGGCACAGCCAACTGCAACAACGCAACCAGTGGCTCCTGCCAGACCGGTTATGTCCACACAACCCAAACAGGTTGTTTTGAAAAAACCGGTAATGCCTGCTATGCCACAAGTGGCTTCGCCTGTAATCAAGCCGTCTGCTGAACAAGTCAAGAGAACGGTAGTTATTGATGATTTGATTGACGATATCTTACTAGAAAAATATCTACGGACATCCGGTACAACCACGCAAAACACACCACCGACCGTACCACCACAAGGAGGGACCGGCCATGGGAAATAAGAAACGATTTTGTCTTGTGTGTGTCCTTTTCTTTCTTCTCTTTGGGATAACGATGTCTCTTTCTGCCGCAGAAGAATCCAAGCCAAAAAAGGCAGATGATAATGAAAAAACGCTAACCATTAGCAAAGTGGGGAGTTCCTATCAAATCGGCCGATCCAACGATACAGCAACCTTCTGGGAATTCCCTGTGTTAACACCGGGCCAATCCCGTAACGATGGTACATTAACGCTCAAAAGTGAAATTGCCGGAGATGCGGTTATTGATATGACCAAAGTTACCTTGCCCTATGACAATGAAGAGGCGCTGGGGTACTTAAATGCCTTGCATCTTCATGTGGTAGACGAAGAAGGAAATGTGATTTACGACGACAGCTACGTACACATTGCCGATCGCGATGAAAACGGAAAAATGAATGTGCTGAAAATTACGTTAAAAGGCGGAGAAAGCCGTACGTATCACATCGGCTTATCCTGTGATTTCGGCTACACGGGAAAGACCAATCCCGGTAATGTTTTGGTGTATACCTATCTTGTGGATGTGGGCACACCGGCATGGATTGATTATTCGGCCTATATCGGGGTTGCGGTGGTCATTTTGATTGTGGTGGTTGTGTTGTTTATTATTATTCGCAACCGAAAAACATCTTTTGGCGCCGATTTTAAAGAGTTATAAAAAACCCTTGACAAGGGTGTCGGTTATTGGTATAATGACCGAGCAATAAAACAAAGAAAAGCCTAACCCGCTTTCACCTGCAGATTTTGTTCTCGACAGGTCAATATCGTTTTTCTCTTGTAAAAAAGGGATATTTTTGATGTGTAACGCGGGTGATTGGTCATCCGCGTTTTGTTTTTATTCTTACAGGAGGTGAACTGTCATCGCTATCAAAGAATTAGAAATTAATGAAGAAATTCGAGATGATGAAGTACGCGTTATTGGTGTAAACGGAGAGCAAATCGGCATCATGTCTGCTGCGGAAGCACAAAAAGTGGCGGATGAAAACGATTTGGACTTAGTTAAGATTTCTCCTAATGCCAATCCGCCTGTCTGTCGTGTGATGGATTATGGCAAGTATCGCTTTGAGCAAACCAAACGGGAAAAAGAAGCGAGAAAGAACCAAAAAGTCATTGAAATTAAAGAAGTTCGTTTGGGACTGAATATCGACGTGGCTGACTTTAATACCAAACAACGGCAAGCAGCGAAGTTCTTACAGAGTGGACACAAAGTGAAAGTATCCATTCGGTTCCGTGGTCGTGAGATGGGTCACCCGGAACTTGGCCAGGACATTATGGATCGTTTTGCGACTGCCTGCGAAGAATGCGCTGTTATTGAAAAGCCAGCAAAACTGGAAGGTCGTCATATGTTGATGTTCCTTGGACCAAAATCAAATAAGTAAAAAACCTTAAGGGAGGATATTGTTATGCCGAAATTAAAAACCCACAGCGGTGCGAAAAAACGCTTTAAGCTCAGCAAAAATGGTAAAGTCCGTCGCGCTCATGCTTATAAATCGCACATCTTAAACAAGAAAACCACAAAACGTAAGAGAAACTTGCGCAAAGTTACCTGCGCTGATGTTACCAATACAGCAGCCGTCAAGCGCATGATCCCCTACAAATAAGGAATTGGGAGGTAAAAGAACATGGCACGTGTTAAAGGCGCTATGATGACGCGCAAAAGAAGAAATAAAGTATTAAAATTAGCAAAAGGCTATTATGCTGGCAAATCCAAGTTATTCCGTACTGCCAAAGAAGCCGTTATGAAATCCGGCCAATATGCCTATATTGGACGTAAACAACGTAAACGCAATTTCCGTCGTTTATGGATTTCCCGTATCTCTGCTGCTGCAAAGATGAACGGTATGAACTATTCCACTTTTATGAATGGACTTAAAAAAGCTGGAGTTACCTTAAACAGAAAAATGCTTTCGGAAATCGCTATCAGCGATGCGGCAACCTTTACTGCCCTTGCTGATCAAGCAAAAGCTGCTTTGAAATAATTTACACGCCCCGTCGGTAGTTTTACCGGCGGTGCTGTTGTTTATTTAACAAGGTAAAAAAGGTGAAAAGGGGTGCTTTCTATGGAGATAAGTAGCCGTGACAACGGACTGATGAAACAGGCAAAAAAACTGTTAACCGATGCCACTCAGCGTAAAAAAACTGGTCTCTTTTTGGTAGAAGGTGCTCGTTTGTGCGAGGACGCCGCCTTGTCGGATATGGCTATAATGACGGCCTTTATAACAGAGGACGCTAAGCTAAAATATCCCAATCAAGTCAAACAAATAAGTCAAAAAGCGGAAGCGGTGTATGCCATCACCGATTCGCTGGCTTCTTTTCTAGGAGATACGCAACATCCCCAAGGGATTTTCTGTGTTTGCAAGCGTATAGAAGCAAAACTCTCATGGGATGCCCTGCCGAAGGGGAAATATATTGCTTTAGAAAACATGCAAGACCCTGGAAATTTGGGAACTGTCATTCGTACCGCGGAAGCGTTTGGTGCGGATGGGCTGCTTCTATCCAAAGGATGCTGTGATGTGGAAAACCCGAAGGTGCTTCGGGGAAGTATGGGAGGGGCGTTTCGCCTGCCCATTGCCTTTGTTCCGGATTTCTCGGAGGCTTTAAAGCAGTGGGGAGACGAAGGGTTTGAAACCTATGCCTGTGTTGCCGATGAAAAGGCGACAAGTCTTTCCAGTCACCCGTTTTCGAGGGCTTCTATTTGTGTTATCGGAAACGAAGCCAATGGATTAACAGACGAATCTATACATGCTTGCAAAACATTGCTTACCATCCCCATGAAGGGACGTGCTGAGTCGTTAAATGCGGCGGTGGCAGCCAGCGTCGTTTTATGGGAGTTACTTAAATAAAGAACAACGTAAGGAAAGGAAAAAGAATATGTCTATTCTTGTTATCGTGGAGTCTCCTTCCAAAGCAAAAACCATCCAAAAATACTTAGGGCCAAACTATGAGGTTATTGCTTCAAAGGGACATATTCGCGATTTACCAAAAACCTTATTGGGTGTGGACATTGAACATGATTTCAAACCGCACTACGTAGATATTGCCGGAAAATCGGCATTAATCCGTGAAATTCGTGCGAAAGCCGAACAAGCGGATAAAGTGTTATTGGCGGCTGACCCGGACCGTGAGGGAGAAGCCATTTCCTGGCACTTAGCCCAGGCAATTCACGCGGATTTAAAAGAGAAGAATCGTGTGACCTTTAACGAAATCACCAAAACAGGAATTGAGTACGGGATTAACCATACCCGTTCTATCGATATGGATTTAGTGAACGCACAACAAGCTCGCCGTATTGTGGACCGAATTGTGGGTTACAAAATTAGTCCCTATTTATGGAAGAAAATCCGCAAAGGGTTATCGGCGGGACGTGTGCAATCCTCTACCGCCAAATTAATTATTGATCGGGAAGAAGAAATCCGTGCTTTCAAATCCGAAGAATATTGGACATTGGATGCAAAATTTGTGGCGGATGCCAAAGGAAAGGCATTCCCTGCCAAACTTTATGGGACTAAGAGTAGTAAGTTAAAGGTGGTTTCCGGAGAGCAGGCCAATCAAATTGTTTCGGAACTACAAAATGCCACCTATCTTGTGAAAAATGTGAAAAACGGTAAACGGAACGTGAGTCCGCAACCTCCCTTTGTTACATCCACCTTGCAACAAGAAGCCAACTACAAATTGGGTTTTGAGACCCATCGTACCATGAAGACCGCCCAAGAGTTATACGAAGGTGTTACCGTTCCGGAATATGGTCTTATCGGTTTGATTACCTATATGCGTACCGACTCGCTCCGTATTTCGGATGATGCCCGTCGGGATGGGAATGCCTTTATTGAGCAACATTACGGCAAAGAGTATTTGCCGGAAAAACCCCGTACGTTTAAAGTGCGGAAAGGGGCACAAGATGCCCACGAAGCCATTCGTCCGACCGTGCCTGCCATAACACCAGATCAAGTCAAATCTTCTCTATCTAGCGACCAATATAAGTTATACAAACTGATTTGGGAGCGCTTTATTGCAAGTCTTATGGCCAACTGTGTCCAAAAGACTTGCCAAATGGATATTGAAGCCGGAGACTATATTTTCAAAGCATCTGGATATACCGTTACGTTTGATGGGTATACGGTGTTGTATGTGGAAGGCAAAGAAGAGGATGATGAAGAGAACGCCGTGCTTCCGGATGTGAAAGAAGGCATGTCTCTCATTTTAAAAGAATTGAATCCCAACCAACATTTTACCCAACCCCCGGCACGCTACACCGAAGCCTCTTTGGTTAAAGCTATGGAAGAAAATGGTATTGGCCGTCCGTCTACCTATGCGCCAACCATTAGCACTTTGCTCGCAAGAGAATACATCGAAAGAAAAGGCAAATCCTTTGTTCCTACCTCTTTGGGAGAGGTGACCAATTCGTGGCTTGAAGACCAATTTCCACAAATTGTCAACGTTTCCTTTACCGCCCAAATGGAAGAGGATTTGGATAAGATTGAAGAAGGCAAAAAAGACTGGTTAAACATTCTTCATGTTTTCTATACCGGATTTAACGATGAACTGAAAGCCGCAGAGAAAACCTTAACCGAAGAACGTTTGAAAGTTCCGGAAATTGAATCGGATGAGGTTTGCCCCAATTGTGGAAGAAAAATGGTCATTAAATCGGGACGCTACGGAAAGTTCTTAGCATGTCCGGACTATCCAAACTGCAAAACCACCATGCGTCTTGTGGAAAAAACGAAGGGCGTGTGTCCTCTTTGTGGAGGCAATATCTTAGTTAAGAAATCCAACAAGGGTGGCAGACGATTCTACGGTTGTTCCAATTATCCAACCTGCAACTTCATTTCCTGGAACGAACCTAGCGCAGAAGTGTGTCCAAAATGCGGAAAAACTCTCTTCTATTCCAAAGGGAAGAAGAGTGCTCTCATTTGTATCAACAAAGATTGTGATTACAAGGAAGAGAAGAAAGCGAAGGCAGAAAAATGATAGCAGTAGCGCAATTTGAATTGGTTTCCAAAAAACAATTTGAAGAAGCTTGGCTGGATACTTTTGGCGAGCCACAACAAAGCTTTGACCGTTTACAACTTCCCAAACGGGCCACTACTGGTTCGGCGGGATATGACTTTTTACTTCCTTGTGATATTACCTTAGAACCGGGCAAAACCATTAAGATTCCCACAGGAATTCGAGCAAAGATTGAAGAGGGATGGATGCTTCAAATTTTCCCTCGCAGTGGTCTTGGTTTTAAGTTTCGGTTGCAACTGGACAACACGGTGGGTATTATTGACAGCGACTATTATGGATCGGATAACGAAGGCCATATCTTTATTAAAATCACCAACGATTCGCGCAATGATAAAACCGTTGTTTTAAAAGAAGGCGATGCTTTCGCCCAAGGTATTTTTGTACCTTACGGAGTGACGTTTGATGATGAAACCACCGCTATTCGCAATGGCGGTATGGGAAGCACCAGCCGATAAGCAAAAGAAAAGCAGCTATACTCGTATTTGAGTATAGCTGCTATTTTATTTTTCTAGGCTTCTTCCTGGGTCTCAATGTTTTTCGTAACGGTTTTCTTTGCTAACAGGAAGAACAGTAAGTCGAGGAAAATGACCAGTGTAAATAAAATCCAGGCAATGGCGGTGATACCCACATAAAGGTATTTAGACAGGCAGTATCCTGTGATGCAAAGGAGAGCCGCAAACCCAATGGCAACGGACATGGAGAAGAAGTTGTTATAGTTCTCCCGAAGGGCATTTAATTCGTCATCCCAAATGAGTTTTGGTTGGTTGGCGTCAATGCTAATGCCGGTAAGGGCGGGCAAGAGAATACAAACCATACTAATTAGTGTGTAGAAGAGGATGTTTACAAGCGGGATTCCAAACCAAATACAAGCCGGCCAGAAGATTAGATAGAAGGAAAGGGCAGGGAAGAAAATCCCGACTAAAAGTTTTGTTCCCCATTGTTTTTCGTAGGACATAGGAATGTATTTCATAAAGGAAAAATGTTTTCCTTCTCGGGAAATGGCACTGGAACTGATACTGTTCATGGAGGAGACAATGAGGGATAGACAGATAACTCCAAATAGTATCGCTAAGTGTACCCGAATGCTGCCGGAGGTATAGGCTTCTTTTAGAAAAGTGATATTGATAGGATCTGCTCCTTGGGGATAGTAGCGCATTTTGGGGAATATATCGGCAACGGTCATGGTTTGAATGCCTAATTGGTAAGCGGCAAAGACAAACAAAGGCCAAATGAAATTTGCTAAGATACAGTGGGTAAAAAAAGTGGGGGTACGGAATAAAATAAGAATCTCTTTTTTGAGATAGGCTGCCACTTGGGAGTGTTCTTTGGATTTGGCGAGGAGAAAAGATGTTCCTTCTAGCTCTTTTTTGGAAGACCCAGAGGAGAGGCCGATGACGCCTTTAAAGTATAGCACTTCGGATAAGGCAAGCATTACAGCAATGGCACCCAAACTGACTAAGATATATCCTAATAAGGCGAGAAAATCGCCTTCATTAAAGAATTTGACAAAGAAGTGTACATTCGGGAAAAGCACATCCATTACTTTAAAGAAGGAAAAGTTTCCGGATACCATGGCTTCGATAATATTGTTGACATTGAGTTCTTTGAGAGAGCCAACGCCCAAAACGAAAGCCAATAAGAGGAGTACAATTACGCTCAACGAAAAGCGCTGCATGGTATCTTTGTTTTTTATAAAGCGGGTAAAGCCCATTACGAGTATGCTTAAAATGCCACAATACGCCATCGGGAGCAAAGGTAGGGTCAAAACCCCTAGTAGGGAATAGAGCCAGTGAATTCCGCTCATACGGCTAGCCATACCAAATCCAGCTATACAGGAAGCAACCAATAAGATTTGCATAACGTTTTCCACGAAGAAGGCAGCGGTATATTTGGCGGCGACTAGTTTGCTGGCACGGACCGGCCAAGGCAATACAAACTGAATGTCGTTAGAGAAATAAAATTCGTTGAGGATGACGTTAATGCCAAAGATAATGGTAAAGATACTAATGATATGTAGCATCAGTTCAATGCCCATGGCTTGGCTTCCGCTACGCATTAGAGAGAAGGTCATCATTCCCATAATGAGAAAAGCGATAAAGCAGGCGGGAAGCATAATGAAAAGTCCCGCAAACAACGATAGGCAGATAATGAGGATTTTGCGTTTCTTATCTTGTCCTTTGCTCATCCCGACTGCGGCAAGAAAGGTTTTTGTTAACGATAAATAACTACGCATCTTTCGTCATCTCCAAAAAGATTTCTTCAAAGTCTTTGTCAGGATATTGTGTGGTTAATTCTTCGAGGGTTCCATAGAAAATAGCAACACCGTGGTTAATAATAATGATTTTATCGCAAAGCTTCTCTGCTACTTCTAACACGTGGGTGGAGAATAAGACCGAGTTTCCTGCATTGGCGTGTTCGCGCATCATTTGTTTTAAGTTGTGGGCGGATTTGGGGTCTAGTCCAATTAACGGTTCGTCTAAAATCCACACAGAAGGATTGTGAACCAGTGCAGCGGTTACCATCATTTTTTGACGCATTCCGTGGGAATAGCCTTGCATTTTTTCTCCTAGCACATCGGTTAGTTCAAACCGTTTGGCGAAGGTTTCAATCCGTTCTCTCCGAACGGCCGTTGGAATTTTATAAATATCGGAAATGAGGTTTAAAAACTCGATGCCCTTGAGACGCAAAAACATATCGGGACTGTCGGCAATATAGCCAATATCCTGTTTGGCGGCTAATGGCTTTTTTTGGATATCGGTCCCATTAATATAGACGGATCCTTGGTCCGGTTTTAAAATGCCGGTCATCATTTTTAGGGTGGTGGTTTTCCCGGCACCGTTGGGACCCACAAAGCCAACAATTTCTCCGTTATTAACCGTCAAACTTAAGTTATTGACCGCCACAACATCGTTGTTAAAGGTTTTGGTTACATTTTGTATTTCTATCATAAAGAAACTCCTTTAAAAAAATCGGCATAGTCTGTTTCGACTATGCCGATAATCTTTGGGGATTTGCGCATCGACAAATGTCATGCTTTCCTCATTTACAAGTTATTTGTTGCAATCACAATCTTCATCGCAGCAATCACATTCGTCAATTTCAAAATCGAGAACTTCGCCACAATTGGGGCACTCAATGGTATCCATGGTGCAAAGTTCCTCTTCGGTAACTTCGAAATCGGTGTTGCATTTTGGACAAGTGACTTCAAAAATCTCATCATCGAAGCCTTCGCAATCACAATAATCGTCATCGTAAACTTCTTCTTCGAGATCGGCTAAATCTTCATCAATCTCATCCACTTGATCGGAGAGCTCAACCAAACCATCGTTGACGTCTTCTAAATCTAAGGCAAGATCTTCGAGAACTTCCAAGATGTTTGTAAGCAACTTTCCTTCATTGCTTTCTGTGTCAAACTTCATACCCTCGGCTAAACCTCTGATATAAGCGACTTTCTCTGATGTGGTCATACGATACGCCTCCTTTAAACTTATGCACGTTCCATATATTCACCGGTACGGGTGTCAATACGAATCATTTCGCCCTCGTCAATGAAAAGAGGGACACGGACTTCTGCGCCAGTTTCCAAGGTAGCTGGTTTGGTAGCATTGGTAGCGGTATCACCTTTGAAACCAGGATCGGTTTTGGTTACTTGCAGTTCAACGAAGTTGGGTGGTTCAACTGCGAACACATTGCCTTTGTAAGAACAAATGCGGCAAACCATGTTTTCTTTCACAAAACGGAAGTTGTCATCTAAGACATCTTTGTTTAGAGGGATCATGTCATAGTTTTCTTGATCCATAAAATAGTACAAATCGCCATCGCTATAGGAATATTCCATTTCTTTGCGCTCAACAAAAGCGGTGGGGAATTTGTCATTGGGGTTGAAAGTTTTTTCAACAACAGCACCAGTAATAACGTTCTTAACCTTTGTGCGAACAAAGGCAGCACCTTTACCAGGTTTTACATGTTGGAATTCGACAATTTGAAGAACAGCACCATCCATATCAAAGGTGAAGCCATTACGGAAATCGCCTGCAGAGATCCTATTCTAATCCTCCTCAGTTTTCTATATATATAGTATTTTACTTTATTTTAGGGTAGTTTTCAACCCCTAAATATTGATTTTATAGGACAAGTAAGGTTTTTTTGGATTTTGTGAGATTTTCGATTCCCTCCGGTAGAATGTATGCCATATCTTCAATGCGTACCCCAAATTCTCCGGGGATATAAATGCCCGGCTCAACGGTGACAACATTTCCTACTTGTAAGTCCCCATCCTGGCTTTTAGGAGAGAGTGTGGGGGCTTCGTGAATGGCAAACCCAACGCCATGACCGGTGGAATGAGAAAAGTACGTTCCATAGCCGAATTTTTCGATAGCGTCACGAGCCAGTTTGTCCGCATAAACACAGGGAAGACCTGCGCGTAGACACTTTAAACAGGTTTCTTGGGCTTTCAAAACGATATCATAGACTTTTTGTTGCTTTTCGGAAACAGATCCGATGGCAACGGTTCTGGTCATGTCGGAGTGCATTCCCTTGACAACGGCACCAAAATCCAAGGTGACAAAATCGCCGTTTTCCAGTGGCTTATCGCTGGGAACACCGTGGGGTAGGGAAGTGTTTTTGCCGGACACCACAACAAAATCAAAGGCGGTGGCATCGGCTCCTTGTTTGCGCATATAAAATTCAAGGTCGAGAGCAATTTCTTTTTCAGTTTTTCCTGCAGCTATGTGGTTGAGAATATAGGAAAAGCCATCGTCCGTAAGTTGTTGAGCCAGTTTTAAATTGTGAATTTCTTCCGGGGTTTTCTTTGCTCGCTCTTGTGTGATCCAGAAATCCAATTGGTTATTGGTAATCAGTTCATAATGGGAGAGAATGGCCCGACGGGTATCTAACTGAAATAAGGTGGTGTGTTTTTGCTCTAAATAAATGGTATGGACATTTTCTTTGGCAAATTGAAGATTGGCTTCGCCGGTCAGTTGGGTGGTTGAGAAGATTTTCATATTGGTAACCACACGGGAAGCGGCTTCGCTATAACGGCCGTCGGTAATGAAAAAAGCGTTGTTCTTGGTAATCCCGACAACCCCAAAATCCGTAGAAAAGCCTGTTAACCAATGAATGACACAGTCTTCATAGATCAACATGGCTTCTCCGCTTGCTAATTTTGATTGTAAACGCTCTAAGGCTTGCATATTATTTCGCCTCCATATAAAGGGAAAGCAATGTGGCAGCATCTTTGGTTTGGGTGTTATCCGATTCACAAATAAAGACCGGACTTAAATTACGTTTGGCAATGAGTTCCATTAGAGGAGCTGGTTCGGGACCATAAGTGGTATCGGCGAAGGTTAAATGGCGCTTTTCACCACCTTCGGTGTATTCAATCTTGGAAAAGTGTGCATGAAATTGTTTGGTGCGTTCTTTTCCAATGACATTTTCCATGGTGTCTAGTAAGGTTTCAAATGCTTCTTTGCTATTAAGTCCCCCGTGAGTACGGCTGTTTAAGTGACCAAAGTCAATACAGGGTAAAAACCGCTCATCCACTTTACAAAATTCTAAGATTTCCTCAAAATTTCCCAGTTGATTGATTTTTCCCATTGTTTCGGGGCAAATATGAATGTGACCAAGACCTTCATCGTCGAGGGCTTTTTGCGCACGTTGTAGGGTATGAGAAGCAATGGCAGTGGCTTCTTCTCTAGAAACTCCGCCCAATCCACCGGGGTGGACGACAATGTGCGTTCCGCCTAACTTGTCGACGGCTTTTGCGCTATCTAAGATATACTGAATACTATTGTCTCGTTTGATGGGTTCGGCGGAAGCTAGTGAGATGTAGTAAGGGGCATGGAGAGATAAGGTGATATGATATTTTTCTGCTTCGGCGCGCAAATCCTTTGCCGTGGCATCACTTAAGCGGACACCACGTCCACACTGATATTCGTAAGCGGTGAGTCCGAAAGTGGATAAAAAGGCAGGCATTTCGGTTGTGTGTTTATGTCCGGCCGCATAGAAATCGGCACAATTTCCAGCAGGTCCAAATAAGGCACTCATAACTCTACTCCATGTTTTTTAATATAGCGACGATTAAATCTTTTTTCTAGTTTACGCTTAAACATAATGGAAGGACGATTGGTTTCTAGTTCAATCGGCATTACTTGAATGACTTTTACGCGGGCAATATGGGCTCCCACTACATCGGTGAAAATTTGATCCCCAATGGCGACCACTTCTTTTAAAGAACAGCCAAGGCGTTTGGCACCTCGCCAAAATCCTAAAGGAGATGGTTTGCAGGAAAAGGATACGGATTCGAGCCCTATCTTTTTAGTGAAGGGCCGGACTCGTTTGGGAAGACCATTGGAAACAACCGTTAGTTTAAAGCCGGCGTTTGCAATGGTTTGTAACCATTGTTCTACTTCTTTGGTAAGGACTTGGCTATGGAATTTTGTAAGGGTGTTATCCACGTCCAAAAGAATCCCTTTGATACCAAGGGATTTTAGGTCTTCCACGGTTATATCCGTTATTCGGTTTTTCATCATCGTTGGGGAAAATATGGACATGGAATTTCTCCTTTTTTTGATAGGAAAAAAGCGGGCTGAACTAGCCCGCTTTTATTGAATTATTTAAACTTTCTTTTACGAGCGGCCTCGGATTTCTTTTTACGTTTAACCGATGGCTTTTCATAGTGTTCTCTTTTGCGAACTTCCGCAAGAACACCAGAACGTGCACAAGACTTCTTCCAACGACGAAGAGCGCTGTCTAGGCTTTCGTTCTCCTTAACTCTAACTTCGGACATATATATTCCCTCCCTCCGGTTTTAACAGAGGCGTAAATTTCGCCACATAACAAGAGATAGTATACAGCAATTTCTATGTATCGTCAAGTATTTTGCCTATAAAATGTAGAGATTTGCTTTTCTTTTTTTTTTGGTATAATGCATTTGAAAGGAGAACTACCGAAAAGGAGGTTGAAAAGCATGAAGAAGATGAAGAGAGTTTTTTC
>JAGCZP010000027.1 GCA_017959985.1 Clostridia bacterium
AAGTGCTAAGCGGGAGAAAATAACTGCACAAATTTATGAAATAACTATAGCATAGATGCAAAAGGTTTGCAATAAAAAACATAAAATGGAAGTTGTTAGCAAGAAGAACGGAGCTTTTGAAAGATAAAAAGTCATAGTATTCTCTCTTGTGGTAGTATGTTACCACAAGAGAGAATTTTTATACGTTTATAAAAGGCTATCGTAGAAATTCTACGATAGCCTTTTATGTTTGCATTAGATAGTTTCTCGTTGCGTTTATTCAAGAGATAGGATGTTTTCTAATACAGTTTTGGTGGAGACGAAGAGGATTGAACTCTCGACCTTACGGATGCGAACCGTACGCTCTCCCAGCTGAGCTACGCCCCCATTTGACGCTTGTATATAATATAGCAAGAAGGGTAAAAAGTCAAGGATTTCTTTCAAGGAAAAACCTAAAAAATGCTTGATAGAAAAGGTGCCTTGCGATATAATGAATTGAATAAGCAAATGCGCAGAAAGGCGGTGCCAAAATGTCCTTTGAAGCCTTTTTAGGGAATGCTACAGCAAAAGAGCAGCTTTCTGCTTTTGTGGCGGAAGGACGTTTCCCCCATGCCATCCTCCTAGAGGGGCCTGTGGGCTGTGGGAAAAAGACACTAGCCAAGCAACTGGCTATGGCAGCTATTTGCGAG
The DNA here is from genome assembly GCA_017959985.1 of Clostridia bacterium. Taxonomy (GTDB): domain Bacteria; phylum Bacillota; class Clostridia; order Oscillospirales; family Acutalibacteraceae; genus RGIG426. The sequence goes on from JAGCZP010000027.1 coordinate 669, forward strand.
GGAAGCCTTTTGAGCGAGGATAAACCCTGTGGAACGTGTGCCCATTGTATCAAGTCAACAGCAGGAGCGCATCCGGATATTCAGATTGTCACAGATCCGCAAGATAAAAAGACCTATCGGGTGGACGCTATCCGGGAGATGCGGGAAAAAGCCTTGATGGTTCCTAACGAGGCGGATAAACGGGTGATGTTGCTATTTGATGCGCAAAATCTTAATCCTTCTTCGCAAAATGCTTTGTTGCGGATATTGGAAGATCCGCCAACCCATTTGCTGTTTATTTTGACTTGCGAAAATCGTTCGCAGCTATTATCCACTATCCAGTCTCGGGTGATTACGATTTCTTTGAGTGGTGTGTCGGCGGCAGAAGCGATTCCATATTTGAAGGAACAATTTCCGGACATCTCGGAAGAGGAACTTACCGCGGCGCTGACTATGTTTGATGGGTGCATCGGACAAGTGTTAGAGACAATGAAAGAGGGCGAACTGTCTAAGGTTCAGGAGCTCATTGTCAAAGGGGCCGACGCGCTGGTGAAACCAGAGGAGATTCATCTGCTCCGCTGGACAGCAGAATTAGAAAAAGAGAAAGATTTCATCGATGGCGTTTTAAACGGATTGCGTTTAGTGATTCGGGATGCGTTGACCTTGGGAGCGGGGGGACAAACCCAACTATCCAGTGCCAAAGAGCAAGCAAAAAAGCTTTCTCGACAATACACAGGAAAACAATTGATGGCAGCAATGGAGGCCATTGAATATTTGCAAGTTGCGCGCAGTCGCAATATGAATTTAACATTATTCCTTACGTTGCTTTGTGGGAAACTGAGAAGTTCTCTCGGCGCATAAGGTTAGAAAGGTAGAGAGTATGGCCACAGTTATTGGTGTACGATTTAAAAATAGCGGAAAAACCTATTCCTTCGATCCGGATGGACAAATCCTGAACGTGGGAGATAAGGTAATTGTGGAAACCGCCCAGGGAATTGAAATGGGTGAGGTGGTCTTTGGTAATCGGGAGATGTCCGAAGAACAGTTAAACTCGCCTCTCAAACCCATTGTTCGTATCGCTTCAATGGAAGATATTCAAAAAGCTAATGACAATATCAAAAAGCAAGAAGAAGCGATGAAGATTTGTCAAAGAAAGATTGTGGAACACAACCTGGATATGAAACTTACGGAAGTGGAATATTCCTTTGATGGTAGCAAAATCTTGTTCTATTTCACCGCTGACGGTCGTGTGGATTTTAGAGAACTGGTAAAAGATTTAGCCTCGACATTCCATACCCGTATTGAACTTCGGCAAATTGGTGTTCGGAACGAGGCCAAAATGCTCGGTGGTCTTGGCATTTGCGGACAACCGTTTTGCTGCAAACAATTTTTACCGGATTTTGAACCGGTATCCATTAAGATGGCAAAAGAACAAGGCTTGTCTCTAAATCCAACGAAAATCTCCGGATGCTGCGGACGGTTGATGTGCTGTTTAAAATACGAACAGGATACTTACGAGGAGCTAATGAAATTAACACCAAAGATTGGCTCGTATGTAAAAACCGAACAAGGAAACGGAACGGTTGTGGAATCCAATCTCATTACGGGAAAACTGAAAGTTCGTATGCAAAAAAATCCGGACGCCATTCCAACGACTTGTCACAGAGACGATGTGAAAGTGTTGCAAGAAGGTAGAGGAAAGGTTAGTTCGGCGAATCGAATGAACGAGCAAGAAGCCGAGCTTTCCAAGCTTAGCGAAGAGGAATAAATTTCTTGCTTTTTAAGGGAAAGTTTATTATAATGAACTACAGTAATTGAAGGAGGTGCTAGTATGGCTTATATTATTTCTGATGAATGCATCGCTTGTGGTGCTTGTGCAGAAGGTTGCCCAGTGAATGCTATTAGCGAAGGCGATGGCAAATATGTCATCAACGCGGATGAATGCATCAGCTGTGGTGCTTGTGCCGATACTTGCCCGGTTAGTGCTCCGGCAGAAGAATAAGAAACAATGTTGCCGAACAGCCAATGGGTTGTTCGGCAATTTTGTATTTAGGGGGTGAATCTATGCAAAAAGAATGGATATCCAAAGAACACTTCGTGTATATATCCGAGGATTGTCGCTTCGGGGAAGATGCACTGCAATTGGCTTCTTTTGCATCGGTTACCCAAAAGGATACGGTATGCGATCTGGGAACAGGATCGGGGATTTTGCCAGTTTTTTTCTGCGTAGAAAAAGCTCCTAAGCACATTTACGGGGTTGAGAAAAACAAAGAGAGTCTGGAAATGGCACGCAAAACCGTGGAAGGAAATAAGCTATCTAATCGC
>JAGCZP010000028.1 GCA_017959985.1 Clostridia bacterium
ACGAGCCAGTGAACAAATAAACAATTTAGTGGGAACGGGAACCCGCCCCACGATTGCTCCGGCTACCGGGAAAAAGTTTCAACCCAACCCGACTAAGTACTATTCCATGGCCAACAATGCCGAAGAAATCCCCACGCTGGTGCAAAAAGTGGAACCTTTGAAAACAGACAAATTGTTAGAATTATATAACAACGATGCCCCTGAATGGAAAGAAATCTTTTGGAAGACGACTGATTTAAGAAAACCGGAAATCGCTGCGGAATTAGATGAGTTGATGGCGCGTCATCCGGAGATTTTGAATACTCCGGAGTATGCCAAGGAAGATGTTGTAACGCTCATCGGAACTCCGGCTGCCCCGTATACAGCAGATCAAATTGCCATGGTCGCCGCTATTGAAAATAAACCGCAATGGATTATTTATGCCTACAGGAGAGGATGCTATGTGGGAAATGCAGCATACTACGCGTTGAAAAACGGGCATATGCAGCTAGCTAACGACATCCTAAACATGGGAGGAAAATCCCAAGACGCGGTGTACCAGGCCTTGGTGCAGGGTGATGAAGAAATGGCCGAATTTATCTTTAGAAGATATAATGTGGATTTGGAACACGCGGAGGTTCTACAGGATCCGTTGATTGTACGTATGGCCGAAAAATCTGCCAAAGGCGTTGAGTGGCTAGCTAATCACGGGGCTTCTCTCTATCTACGGGGTAATCAAACAGTGGTAAGTGCAGCTGCGAATAACGGGCAGGTAGAGGTTCTGGAAATGTTAGCCCAAAAAGGGTTAAAAATGGACGGAGGTTTTGAATATGATAAAGTGTTCTTCCATCCGAACAGCGTTCAAAAACTTATTGAATTAGGCGCAAAAGTGAATGAGAAAACCTTATCCCGGGCCTTGCGTCTACTTGGATCTCAAATTGGAAACAAAGAAAAATTCAGTGCTGTAGAAGAATCCTTTCACATAATTGAAAGAGCCCTATAAACAACCGGAACTATTTTCCCCCGCTCAAAACAGCGGGGGTTTTTTTTAGCCAATAGTGTTTAGGTTGCACCTCTTTTCCTTTTTATATATAATATACACAGGTGAAATTGAGCGGAAGGGCGCAACAAGTAGTAAATCAAATGCCCGTTCCGACGTCACCCAGGCAACCGCCACCGAGGTATCCTCTACCTTAATTTAGGCGCGCGCCACAGGAGAAAAAATGAGCAATGTATCTATGAAAGCCATGCTGGAAGCCGGCGTGCATTTTGGCCACCAAACTTCCCGCTGGAACCCGAAAATGGGCCGCTATATCTTCGGAGAAAGAAACGGCGTCCATATCTTAGACTTACAAAAAACCGCCAAAGAACTTAAAAAAGCCTGTGCTTTTGTAAAAGAAGAAAGCAAAAAAGGTGCTAAATTTTTGTTCGTCGGCACGAAAAAACAAGCCCAAGAAGCTATCCAATCGGAAGCCGCCCGCTGCGGTGCGTACTGCATCCACGAGAAATGGCTCGGTGGTACACTTACCAACTTCCAAACCGTTAAGAAATCGGTAGAACGCTTAAACGAATTGGAAAGATGGGAAGCTTCCGGCGTATTCAAAGCCATTTCCAAAAAAGAAGCCAGCCGCTTAACCAAAGAAATGCAACGCTTGCAAAAATTACTCGGCGGTATCCGCGATATGAAAGTACTGCCCGATGTGGTTTTTGTGATTGATCCGGTTGACACCGCCGGTGCTGTGCGCGAATCGTATACGTTAGGTATTCCGGTGGTTGCCGTGTGTGATACCAATGCCGACCCGGATATGATTACCGTACCGGTTCCCGGTAACGACGACGCCGCGCGCTCTATTAAACTTTTCTGTGCGGCAATGGCTGATTCCATTTTAGAAGGTCGTGCCGAAGTAGATCCCGCTAAACAAGACAAAGATGCTCCCGCCGAAAACCCGGTG
>JAGCZP010000029.1 GCA_017959985.1 Clostridia bacterium
ATATCGCTTGATTGATACCGCTTGTGGCTACGGAAACGAAGCTAGTGTTGGCCAGGCCATCAAAGACAGTGGTGTCCCCCGCGAAGAGATTTTTGTAGTAACCAAATTGCCTGCAGAAATCAAAACAGCCGATGAGGTCTACAAATCCTTCCTCGGCTCCAAAGAGCGATTGGATGTTGGTCCCATCGACCTATACTTGATTCACGCTCCCTGGCCTTGGGATGAGATTGGAAAAGATTGTGCAAAGGGAAACATTGAAACCTTCCACGTGTTTGAAGAACTGGTTAAAGAAGGGCACATTCTATCTGCCGGCATTTCCAATTTTGCCGCTAGAGATATTCGTCCTTTAATTGAGAATTGTTCTTTAAAACCTGCTGTTAACCAGCTTTGTCACTACGCAGGATACTGGGAGCAAGATGCTGTGGAAATGAGTAAACAAGAGGACATTGCCATTATGGCCTACTCTCCCCTTGGCAGCGGACGCGTGTTCCAAAACAATGCCCTGCCACCCATTGCCGATCACTACGGTGTCTCTGTGGCACAACTTTGTATCCGCTACCTAATGCAACAAGGATGTCCCACCATTCCTCGCTCAAAAGATCCTACGCGGATTGCGGACAACGCCAAAGTGGACTTCACCATCTCCAAAGAAGATATGGAATTTTTAGATTCTCTACGAAACGCATAAAAAAGGGAGCCTTGCAAGGCTCCTTTTTTTTGCTAATCAAATCGGGTTAGTCGATGAATCTTCTCTCCCGTTCCACCTTCCTTATCTTGCCGGAAAGTGATAGCAAAGGTATTATCTTCTTCATAATTTTCCACGTTTTCTACAAGACAAACAATTTTTTTCAAACAAGGGGAAGACAATGATTCATTTCAAAACAACAAGATAAACAGGCCGATTATACACGCTGGAATAGGATTCTTTAATACACTCAGCATCCGAAAAGTTTTGTAAACAAGATTCAGTGAAGAAGATTCTATATTTTTTTAGTCCCGATAATGTTTGTATTTCATGAAAAGCCCCTACATTGGTTGGTTCGTATGATCCGTCAAAATACCAGCTATCCGTTTTAAAATATCTATCGTTTCTAATCTTAATCTCAGCAATAACAATCTTTGCGGAATCTAATTTAATATCACCTTTAGAAAAAGCCCCATCATCCATATCTTCTTTCGGAACATCTCCAAAAAAAAGACCAGTTTCCTCATCAAATTGATAAAAGCCGATTTGTTTCACGCTTTCCCGTTCATCAAAACTTAAATGACGATTATACGCCTCTATAGGAGTTTCGTAATAAGCCAACGGCCCAATATACGAAAAGAATCCAAGATCCGTGGCTCCCCAAAGTAGGGAATATATTAAAAACGGCACGGCAATAAATGCAACGGAGACTAATCTAACTTTCCAACTAAATCTCTTCGTAGGTGCCTGTTCGGTTGTTTTATCTGCAACTGTATTCTTCATTTAGTCTTTCCCAAAGGCCTTCTTCACTTTTTCATAGAACGCTTTTCTTCCCTTATAATTGGATTCTGAAGTGGTCTCTTCAAATTCTTTTAACTTCTTCTTCTGTTCCGCATTCAAGCCTTTCGGAACTTCCACGATGAAGTTTAATACTTCATCTCCACAACCTCTACCATTCACATAGGGGAATCCTTTTCCCTTTAAGCGAATAATATCGTTTGGTTGTGTGCCATCTTTTACAATATAATCTTGTTTTCCGTCAATGGTAGGAATCGTAATGGTTGCTCCAAGAGCCGCCGCCGCGTAAGTAAGTGGAACATCTACCCAAATATCGTATCCCTTTCTTGTAAAGATTGGATGGGCACGAACATTGACTTGGACATTCAAATCCCCGGCAGGGCCGCCGTTTTTCCCGGCATTTCCTTTTCCGCGGATGGAAATAATTTGGCCATCGTCAATACCGGCAGGAATGTTAATACCCACTTTTTGGGTATTCTTCACATGACCGGTCCCGTTACATTTACGGCAAGGATTATCAATCACTTTACCGGTTCCTTGACAGCTAGAGCAAGGGCTTTGGGTTTGCATCACACCAAAAGGTGTGCGCCGCTGAGTTGTCACTTGACCGCGTCCATTACAAGTCGGACAGGTCTTCGGAGAAGTCCCTGGCGCCGCCCCAGAACCATGGCATTCATGGCAGTTTTCTACCACCCGAACATCCACGGTTTTTTTGCAGCCTTTTGCGGATTCAATAAAGTCGATAACGGTGGAAGTGTTCACGTCGCTTCCTTGACGAGGCGCGTTGGGATTGCTCCTACGGCCACCGCCAAAAAAGCTAGAGAAAATATCCCCTAGATCAATATCCATTCCATCAAAGCCACCGTAGCCATAGCCACCGGCTCCGCCTCCGAAATTGGGATCCACTCCCGCGTGACCAAATTGGTCATAGCGGGCTTTTTTGTCTTTATCCCCTAACACCTCATAGGCTTCGTTCACTTCTTTGAAATGCTCTTCCGCTTCCTTATCACCAGGATTTAAGTCCGGATGATACTTTTGTGCTGCTTTTCGATATGCTTTTTTAATTTCATCATCCGAAGCTCCCTTGGAAATCCCAAGGACCTCGTAATAATCCCGTTTATCCGCCATAGTTAATCCTCACGTAAGAGGTAAGAAATCTCTCGCCTCTTTTCGGTTTTTATTTTACATCTCCATCATAGAAACCGTCGGCATTGGCTCCATCATTACCTTCTGGAGCAGGACCAGCTTCGCCTTGAGGAGCTGCCGCTTGGTAAGCTTTTGCGGCCGCCTCTTGGAAGAGTTTCATCAAATCGTCTTTTGCTTCTTTGATGGCATCGTAATCATCACCTTTTAATTTTTCTTTCAAGGTGTCAATCTTCTCTTGAATTGGTTTCTTGTCTTCTTCTGTGACCTTATCGCCCAAATCGGCTAAGGCTTGTTCACATTGATAAACCGCTTGATCGGCTTCGTTACGAATATCCACATTTTCACGATTCTTCTTGTCTTCTGCGGCATATTCTTCGGCTTCTTTGACAGCCTTTTCAATGTCTTCTTTGGACATATTGGTGCTGGAAGTAATGGTCACGCTTTGTTCTTTTCCCGTGCCCAAATCTTTGGCACTAACGTTAACAATACCATTGGCGTCAATATCAAAAGTAACTTCGATTTGTGGCACACCACGGCGAGCAGGAGCAATACCATCTAAGTGGAACATACCCAAGGATTTGTTATCTTTTGCAAACTCGCGTTCACCTTGTAACACATTGATTTCTACCGATGGTTGGTTATCAGCCGCGGTAGAGAAGATTTGACTCTTCTTGGTTGGGATGGTGGTGTTACGGTCAATAATGCGGGTCATAATACCACCCATGGTTTCCACACCCAAAGACAATGGAGTAACGTCTAAGAGCAATAAGCCTTTGACTTCGCCACCGAGAACACCGCCTTGAAGAGCCGCACCCATGGCCACACATTCGTCTGGGTTAATACCTTTGAAAGGTTCTTTACCAGTAAACTTTTTCACCGCTTCTTGTACGGCAGGAATACGGGTAGAACCACCCACCAATAAGATTTTATCCAGTTGTGATGTGGTCAAACCACTATCGGATAAGGCTTGTTTCATAGGATCTAAGGTCTTGTTTACCAAATCGGCGGTCAATTCGTTAAATTTGGCACGCGATAAGGTCATATCCAAGTGTTTTGGACCATTTTGATCGGCTGTAATAAATGGTAAGTTGATTTGCACAGTGGTCATACCAGACAAGTCAATCTTGGCTTTTTCTGCGGCATCACGCAAACGTTCCAAAGAAGAACGATCGGCAGACAAATCAATGCCTTGCTCAGCTTTGAATTCTTTAACCATCCAATCCACGATTTTTTGGTCAAAGTCGTCACCGCCTAGACGGTTGTTACCGGCTGTGGCCAACACTTCTTGCACGCCATCGCCCATTTCAATAATGGAAACGTCAAAAGTACCACCACCAAGGTCATACACCATTATTTTTTGCTCGGTCTCTTTGTCGATGCCATATGCCAAAGCAGCGGCTGTTGGCTCGTTGATAATCCGTTTGACTTCCATGCCAGCAATTTTACCAGCATCTTTGGTTGCTTGCCGTTGCGCATCGGTAAAGTAAGCCGGAACCGTAATAACGGCTTCGGTAACCTTGTCGCCCAAATAGGCTTCAGCGTCTTCTTTTAATTTGCGAAGAATCATTGCCGAAATCTGTTGTGGGGTGTATTTGTTGTCATCGATGGTGACTTTGTAATCCGAGCCCATTTCTCTTTTAATGGAAGAAACGGTGCGTTCCGGATTGGAAACCGCATGTTGTTTGGCCGCACGACCTACGATACGTTCTCCATCTTTTTTGAATGCTACCACAGAAGGAGTAGTACGCGCACCTTCTGCGTTAGGAATGACGACAGCTTCGCCGCCCTCAATAACGGATACACAAGAGTTTGTTGTACCCAAGTCAATACCAATAATTTTTGCCATTGTTTTATCCTCCAATTATGTAAATTATTTTCTTTATTAATTTGCCACTTTAACCATGGCGGGACGAAGCACTTTATCGCCCCATTTATATCCCGTTTGCAACACTTCGGTCACCGTATCCGGTTCCACATCGTCGGTGGCATCTTCCCGCATCACCGCAAAGTGCACATTCGCGTCAAACGGTTTTCCCAGCGCATCTATTTCTTCCACACCAATGGTGGTAAGCAATTCATGCATCTGGCGATTAATCATTTCGACCCCTTTACGATATTCCGGACCATCTGGTGCATTGGTCGCACGATCCAAATTATCAATCAGTGGTAAAAGCTTTTCCAGTAGTTCTCCCTTGGCGTATTGGCCAATTTGAGATTTTTCTTGTTCAGTACGGCGTTTGTAGTTGGCGTACTCTGCTAACACCCGCTGGTATTGATCCTTTTGTTGTTCCAGTTGCTCGTTAAGCTCCTCGCAAGGATCTTTCGGGGTATCGACAACTTCTTCCTCCTTGACAACCTCTGGTTTTTCCTTCTTTGGTTTGGGTTGTTTGGGAGTTTCGGTTTCTTTCTTACTCACAAGTTCACCTTCATTCTTCCATAAACTGTGTAAAGACTCGACCCACGGCCGAAGCCATATATTCTAAGGTAGGAATGGCGATATCATACCGCATTCTTTGCGGTCCGATAAGGCCCATGGAGCCATTCCCACCACGGGGTTCGTACCGGGTGACAATCAAACTGGTTCCAATTAGTTCCGGGGTGTGGCTCTCGTTGCCAAACACCACTTGCAATCCTCCTGAATGGGCTTGCATCAGTTGAGCTAACCGCCCTCGTTCGGATAAGAACCCTAAGAGCATATGCACATCGTCTGGTGCATAGTCCGGGTGACTTAACAAATTCATTTGTCCGTTGAAAAGCACGTTGGCTTCCGCGGATTCTTTCACCAGTTCAAACACCGCGGTCACAATGGGAGCACACGCTAATGATTCGCTTCCCATCGACACAAGCAATGCCTGAATTTGTGGCAATCCAATTTCGGATAATCCCTTTCCAGCAAATGCCTCGGTAATCATTTCCGCTAATTGCGGATAAACCTCTGGCTTGACTGGCATCATTAAACGACAGACACGGGTGTGAAGGGTCCCAGTGGTGGTCATCAGTAGAAGCGCCACCGCATGAGTGGATACCGGAATGATTTCCAGTTTCTTCACCATAGCTAACTGCTCTAATGGTGTGGTGGTAACCGCCGCGCAACCGGTTTGCTGGGCTAAGATTTCCGAAGCCGTTTCCATTAATGATCCTGGATCGGTGGTCCGCTCCAAAGCGGCATCAATTACCCGTTTGGATTCGTCGTTAAGAGGTTCCGGCTTCATCAATTTGTCGATGTACAATCGTAACGCCTTTGCCGTCGGAATACGTCCGGCAGATGTATGGGGTTGATCCAAATACCCAAGAGCACTCAAATCCACCATCTCGTTGCGAACAGTAGCGGAAGACACCGAATTGCCAAGCTGTTCCACAATCCACTTAGAGCCAACCGGTTCACCCGTTTGCAAATAGGCATCCGTTAATATGGATAAAATGCGTTCTTTTCGTTCACTCAGTTCCATCGGAATCCTCCTCTCGACATTTTTAGCACTCAAAGAGTCCGAGTGCTAACTCCTGTATAAATCTACCACTAGGAACCCTTTCTGTCAAGAGATTTCTTTGAACAAATTGTGAATTTTTGCAAGAAAAAACAGCTTGCCATGGGTTGTTGGCAAGCTGCTATTCAATTCATCATTATCAAGGGGGTTGACACGGCTCCCCATGAACGTGTTTTCGAAGAATTAGCCGTTGGCTTTCTTAGCGAGGGCGGACTTTTTATGTGCTGCATTCTTTTTATGCAAAAGGCCCTTCGCAGCTGCCTGGTCAATCTTCTTCATTGCCTTGCGGACAGCAACATCCTTATCCTCAGCACCGGATTCAATGGCAGCGTTTGCTTTTTTGATCTCGGTTTTGAGAGCGGTTTTGGTTGCTTTGTTACGAGCAGTTTTTGCTTCGGTAACTCTCACGCGTTTTTTGGCGGATTTAATGTTAGGCATGGTCACACCTCCTCTAATTTTTCAAATCACGCAACAGTTATCTTATCATACCTTATTATGAAATGCAACTATTTTCTTTTGCATTCTTTTTCCCTTATTATTTTTCACAAAAATCCATAGCGCAATTTGTCAAAGTCTACAAAAAAATTTGACATTTTGGAATAAATATTGACACAATTTGGGAGTAATCTATAATAATATATGGTGTGTTTATTTTATAAACATTTTATATAGAGATTTATATATAGAGAAGAATTACCGAATATCGAGAGGGGTAATACAATAATGACCGTACAGTCTAAACATTCTTTACGGCTTTTTTCTTTCTTACTCGTCTTAGCCGTTTTCATTGCTGCTGTGCCAGCACTTGTCAGCACCTCCAACACCAAAGCCGACTCCAGTCACCGCTTAGGCGCATGGTGGTGGAGCTTTTCGGATGCTACCAACACCACCACGAGAAACAATTATTTAAACGCTTTGGAAGCCGCAGGCGTTACAGAGATCTACATTGAAGCCTATCCGCAACTATGGACCACTAGTAGTCACTCCCAACTTCACACCTTTATCCAAGCGGCCATGAGTCACGGTATGCGTGTTTCCGTTATGATGGACGACCCCGCCCTTGCCACCAGTTCCTCTACCTCCACAAACTATATTCAAAAACTATACACTGGTTTTACCACTTACAAAAACAC